>JACMIS010000783.1 GCA_014381035.1 Armatimonadota bacterium | reverse complement strand
TGAAAGGGAATCAAACGATCATCGCAAAGGTTTTTGGGATGCCGGTAGACCGCGTGCGCATGGTATCGCAGTTCATCGGCGGGTCGTTCGGCGCGAAAGGCTGGCAGTTCAACAACCCGATCCTGTGCGCCCTGGTCGCGAAAACGGCGGGTCGCACGGTAAAGATCGTATGGACCCGCCAGCAGATGCTGGAGCTCGCCGGTCAGCGGGCAGCGACCGAGCAGGTTTTCGCCATCGGCGCGGCGCGGGACGGCGCAATTCAGGCGACCCGCCACACGGCGCGGACGCACTCGTCGACGGTGTCGGGCTACACGGAACCGTGCGGACGAAATACGAAAACGCTGTATGCGTCCCCACACTTAGAAATTAGCCAGGAACTGACCCGGTTGAATCTGCCGACGCCCTGCCCGATGCGGGCACCGGGTGAGGCACCCGGAACCTGGGCGCAGGAAACCGCAATGGACGAAATCGCCGAGAAGTTGGGCATGGACCCACTCGCGTTCCGTCTGCGTAACCACGCCGACATAGACCCCGAAGGCGGCAAGCCGTGGTCGAGTAAGCACCTGAAAGAGTGTTACGTGCGAGCGGCGGAGATGATCGGGTGGGCGAAGCGGGACCCGAAACCGCGGGCGATGCGGGCGGGACGGTACCTGGTCGGGTACGGCATGGCGACCACGATCTACCCGGCGGGGCAAAATCCTGCGAACGCGCGGGTCATCCTGTCTGCGGACGGCAAAGCCGTGGTGCAGAGCGCGACGCACGATCAAGGGAACGGGGCATACACGATTCTCGCACAGATCGCCGCCGACGCGCTGGGACTGCCTCTCGCAGACGTGCGCTTCGAGCTCGGCGACACCCGCCTCCCGTTCGCACCGGCGACAGGTGGATCGACCACCACGGTCAGCATTGGTGCGGCGATTGAGACAGCGGCAGCAGAAACAAAGCGGCAACTAACGCTGCTCGCCGCCGCGAATCCGGCGTCACCGCTCTACAAAGCGACACCGGACACCGTCGAAATGGCGGACGGGCGGCTCTTTTTACGCGCAAAGCCCGAAAGCGGGGAAACCATTGGGACGATCCTGACGCGGGCGAACAAGAAAGAGATCACCGCGATGGGCGATGCGAAACCCGGTCCCGAGCGGGAGAAGTATTCGCTGTCGTCGTTCGGGGCAGTCTTCGCGAGAGTGCGGGTGGACCCGGAACTCGGCACGATCCGGGTTGCGCATGTCGCCGGGGTGTACGACATCGGGCGCGTGGTCAACCCCAAAACGACGCGGTCCCAACTGATCGGTGGGATCGGCTTCGGTATCGGCATGGCACTGTCGGAGGAAACGCACTACGACCCTCGCAACGGACACGTGGTCACGCGCGGACTGGGCGATAACCATGTCCCGAGCATGGCAGACTCGCCGCTAATCTCCGTGGAAACGCTGGACATTCCCGATCCACATATACAGGGTCCGGGAGCCCGCGGTATGGGCGAGATCGGTGTCGTCGGCACGACAGCGGCGATCACCAACGCGGTCTACAATGCGACCGGGGTGCGCCACCGCGAGTTGCCGCTTACGCCCGCGAAGATGATGACGGCGACGGGGTTTTAGACCCCCCGAACACGAAAGAAAGCAAAAAAGGTACCTTATGCAAGCAATTGGACAACCCATTAACCGTCAGGACGGACGCGTGAAAGTCACCGGCGCGGCGAAATATTCGGCGGAATGGTCGCTCCCGAATATGACTCACGCGGTCCCGGTTCAGAGCACGATTGCAAAGGGGACTATAGAAAGTTTCGATCTCACGGCGGCGCGGAACGCGCCAGGGGTCCTTTCCGTGATCACGCATCTGAACCGTCCCGAACTCGCGCCGCCGGACGATCTGAAGAGCGTCGGGATGCAACTCGGCGAGAGTATCCTCCCGTTCCAGAGCAACGTGATTCGTTTTAACGGACAGATGATCGGCGTCGTGGTCGCGGAAACCTACGAACAAGCGCGTTATGCCGCAACGCTGGTCAAAGCCAACTATAAAGAAGAGATTCCGCTCGTAGAGATGGAAAAGGGACGCGCCGCTGCCAAAAAGCCGAAGCAAAGCAATGGCAGGGATGCGCAACTGGTGCGCGGCACCCCGGACAGCGCGTTCGAATCCGCCACACAGAAGATCGAGGCGACCTACAAAACGCCGCACGAACACCATCAGCCGCTGGAGCCGCACGCGACAGTCGCGGCTTGGGAAGGCGACAAACTGACCGTGTATGACGCGACGCAAGGCGTCGGCGGTCCGAAACGTGCGCTCGCCGGAATGTTCAATGTGCCGCAGGAAAACGTGCGCGTCGTTTGTCACTTTACGGGGGGCGGCTTCGGCACCAAGGGCGGTATCTGGCCCCATACGCTGATCGCGGCGATGGCGGCACGGGTAGTCAACCGCCCAGTCAAACTCGCGATGCTTCGGCAACACATGACGACCACCACCGGGCATCGCGGAGCTACCGACCAGGTGGTGCGCATCGGTTCCAGTGCGGACGGCGACGTTTCGGCGATGCGGCACAATGTCCTCACCGACTCGAATGAGGTGAGCCAGTTCTTCGAAACCTGCGCGTTCGCCTCCTCCATGCTGTATGACGTGCCGAACTTCGCGATGGAACATGCGGTGGTCAACGTCAACATCGGCGCACCGACATATATGCGGGCACCGGGCGAGGCTCCGGGGACCTTCGCACTCGAAGTAGCGATGGATGAACTTGCGCACGCGCTCAAGATGGACCCGGTCGCGTTGCGTTTGAAAAACTATGCCGAAATAGACCCCGAAAAGAAGATTCCGTGGTCGAGCAAGCAGTTGAAGCAGTGCTACGCACGCGGCGCAGAGATGATCGGCTGGAAAGAACGCCGCGTGGAGCCGGGAATGCTCAAACAAGGGCGGTACCTGATCGGGTACGGCGTGGCAACAGCGTCCTACCCCGGCTTGCGCCAAGCCGCCGGGGCGCGAGTACGCCTGTATCCCGACGGACGCGCTATCGCGGCGTCGGGCGGGAGCGACATCGGGACCGGTGCGTATACCGTGTTCCGGCAGGTGACGGCGGACGCGCTCGGCTTGCCCTGGGACAAGGTAGTATTCGAACTCGGGGACACGGCGTTTCCCGACGCCCCGGTCGCCGGTGGCTCCTGGCTGACGGCG
>JACMIS010000782.1 GCA_014381035.1 Armatimonadota bacterium | reverse complement strand
CGCGTCCGAGGGCGGCGCGAGAAGTGTGTACCCGGCAGGAAGGGTCAGTTCCAACTCCGATTCACCGACGAGCGCGACTTCCTGCGTGATCGGTAGCACGCGGATCGTGTCCTGTCCGAACGGCGACGAATTACGTCCATCGTTCTGTTCCGGACGGGCGGCGAAAACGAGCAGGTCGCCGGAACGCTTCGCCCAAGCCGGGAACGTGGCGTCAAAGGTGACCGTCACCGGCACGTCTTTGTTCTTGTAATCCGACACCGTCCAGTTGTTGATCCGCGGGTTCGGCGCGATACTCCGAGCGAGTGCTTCCGCTAACTGTTTGTGCTTTTCCGGCGGCGTGTTCAGAAACGCCGAGCGAAGCACCATGTTGTTGTCGGCGGTGGAGGCGACAGTGATCTTCCCGGTCGCGGAGCCGTCCGCACTGAGCGAAAGTTTCGCTTGCAGGACCTGTCGGTTTTCGTTCGGCGTGAATGGTGGGATCGTCTCGAATGTGCCTTTCCCGCCCCGGATTACCAGTGCGTCCGAGCCGCGGTCTCCGCCGGGGATGTCCCCGAACGGGCAGATCTGCGCGGTCGCGTCGAGCCAGTATTTCTTGCCGCCGATCTCGGCGAGACAGATAGCGTGGTTGAACGCGTCCATGCTCGGCAGGGTGTTGCGTATCGCCTCCTTCGACCCGGCACGGAGCAAAACGGGATGCGCGTTAATTCCGGCTTCCTTGCACATGGCAATCAGAAGCGTTGTCATGTCCTTGCAGTCGCCGTAGCGATAGTCGCAGGTCTGCGCCGCCGGACGCGGTTGAATCGCACCGATACCTAACTCTTTGGCAACGTACCGCGTCTTCTCCTGAACATAATAGAAAATCGCCTTCGTTTTTTCTTCCGGCGTATTTTTGCCCTTCGTGATTTCGGCGGTGATACGCTTGATCTCGTCGTTCGCTACCTGCCGGTCTTCCGCAAGCTTCCAGTACAGCGCGGAAACGTCCTGCCAGTCCTTCAAGGTGGACACGCGAATCTGCGGCAAAACACCAATCGGCGACGGCATCAGCGGTTCGACGCTGAGCGGATCGATCCGACGCATCTCGTAGGTGTATAGAACAGTACCGTTGGGCAGTTCTTTCTGTGTGCGTGCCATGACTCCGACGCGTCCCTCGGTCTTGACATTCATCGGGGCTTCGCGGAGTGCCATTCCCTTCGGCGCGGTGATCGTCAGGCGGGACAGCATACGCGGTTCCAAGCCACCGAAGTACCAACCGGTCCAGAATCCACCGGGAATGTATGGGGTCTTGTCTTCAATCACATACTGGTAATCCACAATCGCCCCAGGTTCGAGTGCAGGCATCGAGAACGCTTTGACGCGGGCATCGGTATAACTGTCGCCATCCCCGTAGGCTTGATCGTGAATCTCATCCGGCTTGACAACGGACACAGTGCCGTCCGGACGAATGGTGCGAGCAAACAAAACCGTGATCGTCTGCTCCCCCGCTGTGTACGGAATCCGGACTTCACCGACCTCGGTTCGAGCACGGTCGGTGAGAATTTTGGTCGTCAAACGCGTCACGTTACGCGTCGAACCGTCTTTCAACACCGTTATATCGGCTAAATCCAGGAGCGTCGCCTTCGCCGCATTGGGAAACTGCTCGGCTTTCGGCGACGTTTCCGCCAGCCGTTTCGCTTCGGCGGCAGATCCGGGCGCGTCGGCGGGTGCGGTCGCGGCAGGCGGCGCGGCGAGAAGGGACGTGGAAGCGAACGGCAGGGCCGCAAGCGAAACCAGCACGGGAAAGACAGATCGTTTCATATACCCCGTCATACGCAAACAGGACCCACAAAGATTCCAAGTCGAAAGCGGAGTCACGTTTTTCCTACCGCTCCATTTAATCCGAACGCCGGGTATACTGGTTTTCAATGTATGTTGATGAGCAATTCGACTTAAAGATCCTGTTCTTCTTCGCGTGGCGCAATCTGGTGCAGGCGACGGTTGTCAGTGCCGCTATTTACTATGGCTATGAATGGATGGGGTGGAAATTTCTATCCGTGCCGTTCGTTCCCGTCGCGACGATTGGCACTGCGGTCGCGTTCTATGTCGGTTTCAAGAACAACTCGTCGTATGAGCGGTTGTGGGAGGCACGGCGCATCTGGGGGGCGATAACTAATGTCAGCCGGGCGTTCGCGGCGGCAGTCCTCGGGATTTGCGGCAACAACACCGCCGCCGCCCGCGAACTCGTGTACCGACAGATCGCCTGGGTGAACGCCCTTCGTTTGCAACTGCGGCGTCAACCGATCTGGCACCGCATGACGAAAAGCGAGAGCCGATTGTCGCTCGAATATATCGAACAGGTCGAAGGCACCGACGAACATGTGGGGGCAACCGCGAAGCGCGAGGCGACGTTCGATAAAGAGATGCGACAGATACTGACCCAGTTCGTTCCGCCCAAGGAATGCGAAGCATTGGTGCCACTGATCGCCGCAAAAGGCAACATAGCAAACCATTTACTCCGACAGCAAGCCGACTGCCTGACGCGGGCGAAGCGAAACGGGGTTCTCGACGGATGGGAGCACGCCGAGCTACTGCGTCATGTCACCGAGTGTTTCGCCCAGCAGGGAGGCTGCGAACGCATCAAAACGTTCCCGTTTCCGCGCCAGTACGCGTATTTCAGCGGCGTCTTCGTGAAGATATTTATTTTCCTGGTACCGTTCGGTCTGGTCAGCGAGATGGCAAAACTGGGGCGCGGGGCGTCTTGGCTGGTCATTCCCTTCTCGGTCCTGATCGCGTGGGTTTTCTACACCATGGAACAGGTCGGCGACTCCAGCGAGGACCCGTTCGAGAATGCGATCAACGACGTGCCACTCAACACGATCTGCCGCAACATCGAAGTGGACCTGCGCGACCTGCTCGCCGAAACCAACCTCCCACCCCGCTTACAACCCAAAGACGGCTTCCTGCTGTAGGTTTAGTCCGCCGCTTCGTTGCCGTCCGCTTCCGGCGTTGGCTCAATGCCGAGCGGTCGCGCCGCGCTATGTCGGATGGCACAAACACGAAGGGTATCGACCTGGCAATCGCCATCGTCATCCCGGAGAGCATAGAAGACACACCACAAACCTCTGCTGGAACCACGCGCCCGCTTCTTCGCAGTCTCCATTTAAGACGATACATTGGTTGCGTCCAACAAGCCGAGGCTTCCGCATTGGGGGCATCAAACGGTTGCCCGGACTCGGTAATTTCACCGGTATCCGACTATTCCCTGTCCCCCATAACCTGTAACCTGCCCCCTTCCTCTACGGATAAATCCCCCGCGACTGGATCGCGTCGGCGACCCGTCCGACACCGACGATGTAGGCGGCGGTTCGCAGATCCGTCTTGTACTTTTCGGCGGCGGCACGCACCTGCCCGAAGGCGCGTACCAGAATCTGCTCTAACTTTGAGTTGACTTCGGATTCCGACCAGAAGAACGACTGCAAGCCCTGTACCCACTCGAAATACGAGACGGTGACGCCGCCTGCGTTCGCGACCACATCCGGGACCACTATCACGCCGTTGGCGTTCAGTATTTCGTCGGCTTGCGGCGTCGTCGGACCGTTCGCGCCCTCGACGATGTACCGGGCGCGTATCTGCGCGGCATTGGCGACCGTGATCTGATTTTGCAACGCGGCGGGAACGAGAATATCTACCGGGAGCGTCAGCAAGTCGGCGGGATCAAGCGGTTCCCCTTCCGGAAAACCGACGATACTCCCCGTTTTCTTCGTGTACTCCTGCACGGCGATAATGTCCAATCCGTTCGCGTTGTAAATCGCGCCGCGCACATCGGACACCGCGACCACTTTCGCACCGGCACGGAAGAATCCCCCCGCCGCAATGGAGCCGACGTTGCCGAAGCCCTGCACCGCGATGGTGCTATCCGGCAGTTGTTCTCCTCGTGACAGAAGCAGTTCGCGGGTTATCGTGACGACACCGCGCCCGGTGGCTTCGATGCGTCCTTCAGAACCGCCCACCGCTATCGGCTTGCCTGTCACTACGGCGGGGACGGTGTGTCCTGCCTCTTGTGAGTAGGTGTCCATGATCCACGCCATGATCTGTCCGTTCGTGTTGACATCGGGCGCGGGAATATCTTTCTCGGGTCCCAGGAGCACAGCGATCTCGGACGTGTACCGCCGCGTGAGCCGCTCCAGTTCGCCCAGGGAAAGCGTAGCAGGGTCACACGCCACGCCGCCTTTCGCGCCGCCGAACGGAATATTGACCACGGCGCATTTCACCGTCATCCAGAACGCGAGGGCGCGAACTTCGTCGAGGTCCGTGTCGGGATGGTAACGAATCCCGCCCTTCGCCGGTCCCCGCGTCACGTTGTGATGTACCCGGTACCCCGAGAACATCTTCACCGTGCCATTATCCATCTTCACAGGGAAATGCACGGAAAGTTCGCGCTTACATTCGCGTAATTGGGCGAGTACATCGGGGGGAAGGTTGATTTTCTGTGCCACGGCGTCGAGACGCATTCGGGCATTGTCAAATGCGGTCGCTGCTTCGCCACCGCTGCGGTGTACTGTCTCGGTATTCAATTTTTCGGTCATCGTTGCGTGTCTATTTCTCCGCTTTGAGATTCTTTCGGTGTTAATGCATCCGTGAGCGATTCCAGTAGTTCGTCCATCGCCCGGATGTCTTTATCGTCGGGGTTTTTCTGGAGATAGGTTTCGCGCATCGTCCGCGCTTCGTCCAACTCCTCGGGAGTCTCGGCGCGGACGATGGCGCGGGCGACTTCTTCTCGTGTCAGTATTTCTGTCATCGGTTTATCCTACTTCTTTATACAATAAAAGCGATGATTTTGTCCCCAAATTGAGGGGCTTCCCCACTACCGAACAATCCCGCACCCAAATGCTCGTGTTGCTTTTGGCGGCTCCCCGCCAGTAATTACCGCCTCTATCGCGTCCGTGAATTCATGTGTCTTTGCTTCCGCCACTTCGCGGTGGTCGTCAATGCGTCCGGCGTAACGGAGTGTCCGCGACGCGTCCAGCACGAACGATTCCGGGGTGACACTCGCCCCGAAATGCTTCGCGCCCAAACCGTCCTTGTCATGGAGGACCGGGAACGTAAACCCGTTCTTCTTCGCGTGCGCGGCGATCTCCTCAATCGTTTCGTCCTTGTTCGCGTAGATGCCGATCAGACGAATATCCGGTCGCCCCGCGTACTGCTTCGCCATCGCCGCGACGCGCTCGTTGTACGAGTTGGAGCAGGGGCACTTCGCGGACAGAAAGAGAACGGCGGTTGCTTTTTGCGCCCCGCCGCCATAAATCGTGTTCATCGGGTGCGCCGGGTCGGTGGCAAGCGGCAACGAGTAGTCACCCACCGGTTTTCCGATGCCTTCCGCCCGCGACGCCTCCACCTCGTCAATACAACACCCGCTCACCGTCAGAAGTTGTTTGCCGTGGTTCGGAATATCAATCACAGAATTATCCACGCGAAACTTGACCTCACCCGTTGGCGAGATGACGTAGGTACGCCGCATCCCCAGACCAACCCCGAACTGATTGGCGAGGCTCCCGCCGGCATCAAGCAACAACGGGAACGGCAGTTTGTTCGCGGAGTGCAGTTCCTTCGCCGCTTCCCCGGTGTCGGACGAGATCACCATTACCTTCGCACCCGCCATGTTGAAATCCGGTTCTGTTTTGGCAAGTGAACGAGCCTGCGCGAGTGTTTCGGGGCTGCCGAAATCCGGCACGAAAACGAGAAACACGGCGCGTCCCCGGTAATCGGCGAGGTGCATCGTGCGCCCGTCATGCGTCGGCAAGGTGAAGTCGGGTGCCTGGGTCCCCGTGGAGACTATCGAGATCGCCGGAGCCGATGGGATACTGCGTCCGGTGCCGGAAAGCATGAGTCCCGCAAAGGTCACGGGACCGGCAATCGCGATCAATGCCCCCGCGACGTATGCCGCTATTCGTACCTTTGGAATATTCGTCATAATGATTTTCTATCGCTAGATGTGATGTTCGCCGCCATAGCCTGCATGATATGTCGAATATATCCCGGTGTTTGTATTGCCCTCAGGAGGGCGTTGCGGACCGAGCTTCCCATATTTCGCGACAAGAGCGTCTGCCAATCGGTATATCAAAGCTATCAGGAATCCATCTATAAAAAACAGGAGGAGCAGTTTACCGCCCCAAGCCACGTGCGTACCAAACACGGGCGACATCCCCATAACGGTGGATAGCCCGTACCCGGCAGTAACAGCACTGCCATAAAAGAACAGGGTTAGCCGCGCCGACCAGAAGACACGCGCCCTGTATTTATGCCTCCAGAAAGATTTCCAACCACAGTAATCGTTCAAAATGTAGAGCCAGACCACCCCGATCAGCGCGATGACTCCGACCACGTTCGGCACGACAAAATTCCACAACAATAGTTGACTCATAGATCCGAGACACGCCGCCCCCGCACATGGTTACCCGTCTATGAAACCGCGCACCAGTAGCCGCGCCGCGTCCGGGTCGGGTTGGGTCGCCGCGATCACCTCTATCGCTTCGCTCACTTTGTCGGCGTGCCGCCGGGCGATGATGGCAAGCGACTGGCTGAAGAACCCTTTCTGCGTTCCCTCATCGGTCAGGATGTGATCACTGAGCGCGACCAGCGCGGTGTCTTGCTCGGCTTCGGCGACGCGGCGCAGGTCACGATAGCGCGTTTCTTCCTGCGTCTCGTACAGAATGGCATCCACGAAAAGGGCGATAGCATCGGTCGAAGCCGGTTGCCAGCGATTGGTCCCCATCACCTCCGCGCCCCGGTTTTGCAGTTCCTCGTCCGTGAACAAGCCGCGCCGGGTGAGCCATTCGCCCAGTGCGAGTAAGTGTTTGCCTTCCTCGTAGCACCAGTGCGTCACGTACCACGTCCGTCCGCGAGAGGAACGCGTGTGCATCAGCAACGTGGTCATGTAATCCGGCAGAAACAGTTCCGCGCTATAACACGTCAGGACCGCATTGACCAGTTCCTCACCAGGTTCCGTCGGATACGACGTTTCCCAGGGGATCGCATCCCACACATTCCATTGTCGCGCTTCGGCGTCGGCGAAGTAGGCGCGATAGAGAGAGTACAATTCGGCTTCGGTGTCTTTGTCGAGCCGTGCGGCGGCGGGGTTAAAGGGTATCGGTTCGCTCAAGAATGCCTGCTGTTCCCGGCGTGACGATGAAACATCCCGCCGTAATATGCTACGTTTCATCGTACCCCCGCGATACACTACGTGCAATGCGCCAACGGGTTCTACCGATTCGCCCGAAAACGCGTTTTCTAATAACGATTATCCGATGCTATCCCGCCTGTCACAGTTACTGACCCCCTCACTTCTGGTGCGCCATGTCACCGAAGTCCCCGCCACTGTCTTCACCGAACGCGGGATCCGCGCCGTGGTGACGGATCTGGACAATACGCTGTTGCCGTGGCACGGGGACGGTGACGCCGCACCGGAAGTTCTTGCCTGGCTTGCCGGGCTGCGCGACGCAGGAATCGGAGTGTGTCTCGCGTCGAACACGCAACGGTTGACACGGCTCGCACGACTTGCGAAAGGGTGGAATATCGCACACGTGCCGCGGAGCGCGAATAAGCCGGGGACCGCCGGAATCCTTCACGGTTTATCGCTACTGGGTGCGAGGCAGGAAGAGTCCGCGATGATCGGCGATCAACTATTCACGGATATTCTGGCAGGCAACCGGCTGGGCATGTTCACTGTGCTGGTCAACCCGATTTCAAAACAGGAGTTTGTCGGGACGCGCTATATCTCGCGCAGTCTGGAGCGACTTGTACTTCGCGGAAATCGTTCGCGCCCCGAATAAAACGGGGATTGTAATCCCCCCGATTTACGGCGACGAGGCTTCCTTCACGTTCGTTTTTTCCTTGCCAGCATCCATGCCTGCACCGCCCTTCACCGTGTCCGCGTCTGGCTTCACGGTATCTTTTTCGCCCTTGACCGTTTTTTTCGCGACGACTTCCTTTTCAGGGGCGGGGCGCAGTTCCAGGCGTGTTGCGGCGATCGCGCCACCGGCGTAAGTGCCGACGACATGCACGGCGTAGTTGTCCGGGTCTTTCGCCGCGGTCAGCAGGTCCGCGAGCGCGATAGTTTTACCGTCTTTGTCGCGGCAGACCGTCGCGCCCGAGGTATTCACTGTCCATGCCTTGCCCGAAGCGGGCGGCACGATCCCATCCCACTCTACAAGCGGTGCGGTGACGGTGAGTGATTTCTCGTTGACCGTTTTCGCCAGCGCGGTGAGCGAGGTCTCGCGGGGTGATTTATCGTCCGTTGTTGCCGTGAGACGCACCCGACTGGCGGTCAGAACACCGGTCGTCGGTTCGTAATCGCCCTCGGCTTCCGCATACTCATCCGCGCCCGCTCTTTTCAGACCAGCGAAGAATTCGTCTTTCGTCACGGGCAGACCGCTCGCCGAGCGCAAGACCGCTCCCTCGCCCAGTGTCACGGTGACTTCGGCATAGGCGGGCTCGATTCGGCGCGTATCCTTGACCGCGACCGTGAAGGAACCGCCCTCGGCGTTGGCGTTGGACGGCGTCCCGATCACGGACGCGACCTCACCCGGCTTTTCGCCTTCGGCGAGCACGGCGACCGATTCGGCGAGAACGCGCTTGGTAGAGGGTTGCAGACGTCCCCGCACCGCGACACGTCCCCCATCGGTCAGCGTCGGGGAGGGCTTTCCGTCGGCGCGGAAAAACGGTGCCGACGAGCGTAGCCAGACCAAAAAATTCTCGCCGCGTGCGCCCGCGTCCGGTGTCAGCGCGAAAACGCGCTCCGGACCATCCCCACCCGCCGTGGCTTCGGAGACCGTCCCCACGAACATCGCCGGTTCCTGACGCGCCGGGTCGGTGCTGATTCCCCCCCGCGCTTCGCGGACGCTGGGCGTGACCCGTCCCTCGGCGAACACGAACGCCGAGCGGTCGAACGCCAGGATCAGGTCCTCTTTACCGTTGCCGAGATCGCGGGGGCGATCAATTAAGACGGTGAGGACCCGCCGTCCCTCGTCGTCGCGCCCGATGGCATCGTCCAACGGCGTCGGTTTGCCGGATGTTTCGCCCCGTTTCAGGAACGTCATACTGTTACCGAGCGTGATTCGCGCTCGCTTGTACGTCTTCTTCCCGGTGACGCCGGGAGCGGGAACACCGCCCAACAGGGCGAGTCGCTCCCCGGTCGCGTCCCGTAAGGTGGCAAGATCGACCACACGCCCCGCATCGTTTGTCCAGATAGGGAATGTCTGATCATCGGCAGAAACCAGTTCCACTTTATGCAGCGTGACGAACACATGCGCGTATTCGGTGGCATTGAGCGTGTTTTCGGTGCGGGCGAGGGTCGCCGGTTTTTCCGTCGCACCTGCCGTTTTGCTTTTCTGCGCGATGTAGTCGGTAACAAACAGACCGAGCCGTTTCGCCGGTAGCACAGAACTTGCGGATGACTTAGTACTGCCCGTCCCGACCGTGTCGACGGAGGAGCGCGAAGTCAGCGAGGGGGAGTTCAGACTTTGACCGGTTCCCGCACCACACCCGGATAAATAGAGCGAAAATAGTGCCATCCCGGCAAAAATGCCTATAATAGATAAAGTGTGGCGTCTGTTTTGCATTGAAACACGATCTCCTATCGTTACGACGGGCGCGACAGCATTTCGCCAGAGCGCAGGAAAAAGATACTTCGATATTGTATCAAACATGGTATAGGTTTCTCAAGCCGCATGCACAAACAATTATGACAGTCACGGAAACAGAAAAGGCGAAGAGTCCGCTCGGTGAGATATGTGTCCGCCTCGGAAAAATTACGGACGCCCAGCTCGTCGAGGTCATTGCCCAGCAACGGCAGACCGGACAACGGATAGGCGATATTTTGCGCGACCGGGGGCTGGTCAATGCGCACGACATCGCGGAAGCGATGGCGGTGCAACTGGGAGTCCCTTTTCACGACCTGGAAGCCGTCCCTGCCGATTCGTCTGTGGCGCGACTCCTGCCCTCGCAAGCCGCACTGACCTTTGTCATGCTTCCGGTGAGCCGGAGCGGAAGTACCATGCGCCTCGCGATGTTGAATCCCGCAGACTCGGAAGCTCTTCTCGTGGCGGCGCGTCTGACCGGTCTGACGCCGGAGCCGGTTCTGGGAGAAGGGGCACTGCTACGCCGTGCACTGAACACGCTTTATGGGGGTGCGGGTGGGCAAGACGGTACCGCGCTACTGCTTTCCGCGCTGTTTCCGGGCGCGTTCGGCGAGAGTGACGACTACGCGGCGGCGAGTGCGATGGCGGCGACAGGCTCCTCGGTAACGCCGGTACAATCCGCGATTGATACACTTGGCGCGGCATCGGATCCTGAAGCGGTCGAACAGGCAGCGAAGGCGATGTTGTCCGTCCTGCTGGAAGAAGCTGTGCAGATCGGCGCGACCGCGCTGTCCGTCGAACCGCAGGGCGGTCATGCCCGTATAGCGTACCGATTGCCGCGTCGCCAGCAACGTCGGGCTTTGCTTCGCTCCGCACACACCCTGCCCCATGCCGCGAATGTGGCACTCCTTTCCGAAATCAAGCGGCAAGCCTACCTGGACATCGGGGAACGCCGACGCGCACAGCGTGGCTGGCTCAGCCCGATTACGGAGCAAGGGCTTCCGTCTATAGACACCCGCGTCGCGGTGCTCCCGGAGATGCACGGTGAACGGGTGACGCTACAACTTCTGCGCCGTGACCCTGTCGGTCCAGAACTCCTGGATCGTTTCAATCCGTCGCCTGCCCAGCGCGAACGGTTGGCGTCGCTTCTTTCCCGTCGCGGCGGCTTGATTCTGGTTACGGGGCAAAACTGGCAGGAAACGCTGTATTCGCTTGTCACGGTGCTTTCGCAGGACGAAGGCGCGAACGCCCGAACTGTGTTGACCTGTGAACTGGCGGTGCGGTATGAGATCCCAAACACCTCGCAGTGTGTCGTCGAGCCGATGGAAATGTCGCCGGAAGCGATTGCGATAGCCGTGTCGAACGCGGTGGACGCCATACAGGGTCAGGACCCCGATGTGGTGATGGTCAACGCGTCCGCAGCGCATCCGCGTGTGGCGGCGGCGGTGTGCCGCGTCTCGGCGGTCTCGCCCGCCAGTAGCCCGCTGGTTCTGGTCGGCATGAGCGCGGCGGGCGATTCCCTCGATGCGGCGGGCGCGGCGGCGGCTCTCAAACAGGCCATCGGTGCGGAGGCGGCGGCAAGTGCGCTACTCGGCGTTTATTCGGAGCGACGACTGCGGCGACTCTGCCTGTCGTGCCGCACGCCGGAAGAGACGACGGAGTCGGTTGCGACGCGTCTCGGCTTAACGGCGGGCGAAATGGTCTACCGTGCGGTCGGTTGTCCCCGATGCGAAAACACCGGCTATGTCGGCGAGTTCGATGTGCAGGAGGTGCTGACGTGCGACGGCGGCTTCGCCCGGATGCTCCGGGAAAATGTGGACGCCTGGACACTGCGCCATTACGCCGTACAACAGGGCATGGCGTCGCTGAAGGAAATCGCCATCGCGCGCATCCGCGTCGGACTGACCTCCCCCGCCGAAGTCATTGCTCAAGG
>JACMIS010000781.1 GCA_014381035.1 Armatimonadota bacterium | reverse complement strand
TTCCCGGCGCGATGCGGGCGTTCTCCGGCACCACGGCACCCGGCGACACCGTCACGTCATCGGCGAGGATCGCGCCCGAGCCGACGACCGCGCCCGCCCCGACCACGACGCGCCGCCCCAGAATAGCCTCCGTCACGGTCGCGCCCCGCTCGATAGTGCAACCGTCCCATAAAATCGTTTCCGTAAGCGTGACATCTTCCGCGACAAAGCAGTCGCCACCGATGACGTTATGCCCGTCCAGAAACGCCGACGACGCCACCATCGTGTCCTCACCCATCGTCACGCCGCAGATCGCGAGGGGCGGGTCGCCGGTCTCGCCGTCCAGAATATCCCAGTTCGCCTTGCGGTAGTTTTCCACGGTCCCCGTGTCCTGCAAATAACCCGCGAGCGGTCGCGCCATCACCCTGTGTTTGTTATTCGCGAGAATTGCCGGAAAAACGTCGTTGCCGAAATCGCACGCGGTGTCCGCGGGAATGTAGTCAAAAATGCCAGGATCGCAAATATATACGCCCGCGTTCGCCTGGTCGGTGAATACCTCGTGCATGAGAGGCTTCTCCTGAAATCGCGTCACGGTCTCGGTTTCGTCCGTCACGACCAAGCCACAGGCGGTCGGGTTCGGCGTCGTGAATGTCGCGATAGTGACGAGGGCGCCGCTGTTTTGATGCGCTTCGATCAGCGGGGCGAAGTCGGCGCGGTACAGGTTATCGCCGTACAGGACAAGGAACGGTTCGTCCAAAAAATCCTGCATACGCTTTACGCCGCCCGCCGTGCCCAGTAGTTCGGTTTCGACGGAGTAACGCAGCCGAACGCCGAACGCCGCCCCGTCGCCGAGCGTTTCGCGGATAGCGTCGCCCTGGTGATACAGATTCACCGCGATTTCCGTGATGCCGTGTTGTTTCAGCAGGCGCAGTGTGCGAACCAGAAGCGGCACGTTTGCCACGGGCACCATCGGCTTCGGCAGGGTGAGCGTTAAGGGGCGGAGTCGCGTCCCCTCTCCCGCCGCAAGTATCATCGCCTTCATGACGGAACGCCCTCAGCTATGTACTCCGCCCGTTGCATCGCCAGACCCTCTCGGATCGCCGACTCTTCCACCGCGACTCCCGACACGACATCACCGAGTGCGCGGGCGAGGACGAATTTCGGCGCGCCGTTCTCCGACTTCTTGTCGCGCCCTAGAAGCGCGAGTATGTCGTCGTCAGAAACGTCGGCGGGGAGGGTGCGGGGAAGACCGGCATTCTCACAGGCGAGACGAATGTGATCGCGCAGACCGGGATGGGTCACCCCCACGGTTTCGCCGATGCACGCCGCCGCGATCATGCCGATTGCTACTGCCTCGCCGTGTTTGTAGCGCCGGTAGTTCGTCGCCGCCTCGACCGCGTGACCGATAGTATGTCCGAAATTCAGGATCGCCCGAATTCCTGTCGTCTCGTACTCATCCGCCACCACTACCTCGGCTTTTATTTCGCAGGAGCGGCGAACCAGATAACTCGTGAGCGCGGCATCGCCGGATCGCAAACCGTAGAGTGCGTTTGCCGCCTTTCGCATCACTTCCGCATCTCGGATCACCCCGTATTTGATAACTTCGGCAAGCCCTGCCGCCATTTCCCGTTTCGGGAGCGTCACCAGCGTATCCGTGTCAGCGATTACGGCGCGGGGCTGGTGGAACGCGCCGATCAGGTTCTTTCCCGCCTGGTAGTCAATCCCGGTCTTGCCGCCGACCGATGAATCCACCATCGCGAGAAGTGTGGTCGGGACCTGGACGTAATCCAAGCCGCGCAGATAGGTCGCCGCGAGGAAACCGACCACATCGCCGACGACCCCGCCGCCGAGCGCGACGAGAAGCGTTTTGCGGTCGATCGCTGGATGCAGTTCGTACAACGCGCCGTATAGTCTTTCGAGCATTTTGTGCGTCTTATAGCGTTCCCCGGCAGGAAACAGCACTATGTCCGGCGCGTCAAACCCTGCCGCGGCGAGAGAATCCGCGACGGCATTCGCGTAGTGTTTCGCGATCGGCGGTTGCGACACGATCACCACCCGATTTGACCGTGCCACCCCCCTCACCACTTCGCCGACACTCGTCAGCAAGCCCGCCCCGATATGAATGTCGTACGCCCGCCCGCCGTCCAAAGGGACGTGCACTATTTCTGCCACTGCCGCGCCTTTCGCTCTATCTCCGCCGCGATGTTATCGGGCGTTCGATCCGATGTGTCTACAATGAGATGCGCCGCCTGCTGGTAACGCGGTCCCCGCTCCCCGAGCAGGGTCAGGATATGCGTCAGCAAATCTTTGTCCCCACGATTCGCCAGCAGCGGGCGATCGGCTTCGCGGCGTTCCGTACGCGCGACGACCACGTCCGCCCGCGCCGTCAGCCAGACGACCAATCCCGCCGACCGGAGCACCGGAATGTTCTCGTCGCGCAGGACGGCGCCGCCGCCGGTAGCGATCACGAGCCGCTCACCCGCGCATAACCCGGTCAATATCTGCGTTTCGCGCTGACGGAAAGCGTGCTCGCCCTCGTTCTTGAACAGCGTCGGAATGTCGGACTTGGCAACCTCGGCGAGCCTTGTATCGGAGTCGACGTACCGCCAGGTGGTGCCGAGGCGTGTCGCGAGCGACCTGCCGACCGTGGATTTGCCGCACCCCATGAATCCCACCAGAACGACGTTGCGGGGGAGAATATCTTCATGCATCGCCCCTCATGATACGGTGAAATTCGCGCTTTGGCACAGGAAACCGGCTATTTCGCGCCGCTCGCGACACAGAACAGATTTGCCACGGAATGACGCGTTTAGCAAACACGCGCGCCGACGCTATATCGCTTGCATATGCAAGTCCGACCGTTGAGGCAATACGACATCGAGCCGCTATTCCGCCGGTACGATTCACTGCCCGCGCTCATGCCGCATCATCCTAGAGTCAGCCAGGAGCAGTTCGGCGGGCGGTTACTGAGTAGCACCTTTAATAAACAACCGGATGCGTTCGTGTCGGGAGGAAACATTGCCCTCGTCACGGAGGATGGTGAACCGGTGGCCTTCGGCAGTAGTTCCCCGACCGAACCGGCTCAAACAACTTCGACGCACTGAGCGTTTATCCGGCGGAAGGTTATGTGCCCGACGACGCACTATGGGAGTTCGAATACCAGACCGCTTGACACTTTCAACCATGAATCACGACCAGACAACCTTGTTACAACCTTTCGTTGCCGCCGCTCAGGGAATCCTGGCCCGAACTCTGGGCGGTCCTGTCCGGCTCGGCGACGCGGAAATCCTACGCGATTTCGGCTACCCGAAAGTGCTACGTTGCAAAATTCAGGAAGCACCTTCGGATGTTGGAACGAAGATCGTCATCAAGCGGTGCGGCGTCCGCAACGATGGCACTTACGATCCGGCATACAAAAACCATGCGCTACTCAGTGAATGGGCAGGCGCACGGTTTTTGCAGGACCTAGACGCAGCCCCCCCGCTAGGACCGCGATGCTTGGGCGGCGACCAGGGTTCGGGCATCGTTCTTGTGGAGGATCTGGGCGACGGAAAATCGCTTGCCGACGTGTTGCAGGGCGACGACCGGGTAAGTCTCGAAAACGGCTTGCTTCAATACAGTGCCTCGCTGGGTCGATTGCATGCCGCGACGGCGGGGCGTGCCGCCGAACTCGAAGCAGCCTGGTCGAGTCTCGGCACACGCTGGGAGGCGAGCGAAACGCCGTACCGACAGGCGGAAAGTTGGGCGCACGAGAACGCGACCCCCTTTCGAGAAGGATGCGAAAGCCTTCAGGTAGCCGTGGCAACGGGGTTCGCGGAGGAGGCGCGGGCGGTTTGGGAAGCGATGGCGCGACCCGGTCCCTTCCTGGCTTTTACCCCGGGCGACACCTGCCCGGACAATCACCGCCTGACGGCGGACGGCTACGTCCGGTTTTTCGACTTCGAGGCGTGCGGGTTCCGCCACGCGCTTCTCGATGCCGCCTATTGCCATGCCCCGTTTCCGACTTGCTGGTGCGTGCAACGACTTCCCATCCCGCTTGCGCCGCGTATGACCGACGCGTACCGGGGAGAATTGATTCAAGGCTGCCCCGAGGCGGGGGATGACGACATCTTCTACACCGCACTCGCCCACGCATGCGCCTCTTGGGCAGTTTCGGTCGCCTCCTGGCATTTGACGGAAGCAATGGAAAACGACCGACCGACCGGGCTGGTGTCGCTCCGGCAACGCGTGGTGCTCAACCTCGACTCCTTCGTGGAAACGGCGGACCGGCTGGGCAAACTGCCCGCGTTGCGCGACACCGCAAACGCGCTGGCGACGAAGCTCCGAAGCCTATGGGGCGACGACGCAAAAACGCTGTACTACCCGGCGTTGCGCTAATTCCCCGAAACTTACGGCAGGAACCGCTTCACGATCACGTTGCGCCGCCGCCAGATGGTGGACTTGCTGACCGAGCCGTTCGTGCTGGTACTGCTGCCGCCGACCGTTTCCCCCGTGCGCCCGTTTCCGATATACAGGGCGACGTGACCGGGATAAACCAGGGTG
>JACMIS010000780.1 GCA_014381035.1 Armatimonadota bacterium | reverse complement strand
TTCCGAGGGAGAGGGGGGAGAATGGAGGGTACCCGGGGGTGTGGGCGACAAGTATCGGCATCGTCTGGTCCGAAGAACTTGCCAAACCGAAGGTGGTCCTTCCTTTTACGCCGAAAGGACACATTTGGGTCGAACTGGACATGCGAAAACGACGGTGGGGAGCCTTACTTCGTCGGGCGGACAGAGTCGCCAAAAAATGGGGACTTGATCTGTACCTTCTTTTTCATGACCCTACTAACTACATACACAGGAGTGTGCAGTATGCGATGCACCTTCCATCTCTCGCTTCACGAACGAGATATTTCGCCACTCGGGATGTTTGGCACATGTTGGATACCTATTGTGGAACACAGAAGTATGATTTTAGTACAGGGCAATATTCTGTCGTTGGACTCGGATCAGATACAAATTTCACCGAACTGAACCGAACACGCCCGGAAGGCTATCCTAACTCCCCGTTGTTCTTCGCGGGAAATCCGCAGGTGCACGCCACCGATTCGCTCTCTATCGCCGAAACGCCATCGATAATCGTGGAAGCGATTCGCACCGCGCGGACGTTCGCGGGGGGCAGACCGATTCACGTTGGCCCGCTGACATTCACCGGACCGTATGCCGCGAGTGATCCGCGTGAAACGGCGCGGTTCGGGCAGGATTGGTACAAGCAGATTCTCGCCGATGCCATCGAAGCACGGGCGGACAGCGTCACGCTCGGAGCGAATGCCCTACCGGTGCTACAGAAATGGTATGCGGAGGGAAATTCCCGGTGAGCGGCGCGAAGCGTTTCGTCCTGTTCGGCGCGGGGTTCTGGGCGCGATACCAACTCGCCGCGTGGGGGGAACACGGGGGTGCGGAGTGCGTCGCCGTCGTCGACCCGGACGCGGACAGGGCGCGTTTACTCGCGGTTGGGTCGCGAACCGCTTTCACCGACGCGGCAACGGCATTGAATGCGATACAGCCCGACTTCGCCGACATTGTGACACCGGTCGAGACGCATGTTCCGCTCGCTCGCCTTTGTCTGGAACGCGGTATCCCGGTTATCTGTCAAAAGCCGCTCGCTCCTACCCTCGCCGAAGCGGAATCGCTCGTGCGAGATTTCACCGCCGCTAATATTCCACTTCTGGTGCATGAGAACTGGCGTTGGCAGACACCGATCCGTGCCGCGTCGGCGATTCTCAAGTCGGGTCAGATCGGGACGCCGCATCGGGCACGCGTGTCTTTTGTATGCTCATTCCCGGTGTTCGATAACCAGCCGTTTCTGGCGACGTTGCCGCGATTTATTATCACGGATATTGGTTCGCACGTATTAGACGTGGCGCGATTTTTGTTCGGCGAAGCGCAGTCGGTGTACGCCCTGACGAAACGAGTAAACCCCAAAATCGCGGGCGAGGATGTCGCTACCATAGTAATGCCAATGGGCGATGTGCGAACGACGGTCAGTGTGGAGATGAGTTACGCATCGCGCACCGAGCAGGAGCGGTTCCCGCAAACGTATCTTTTTGTGGAAGGCGACCGGGGCAGTCTGGAAATCGGACCGGATTATCTGCTACGCGTCACCGACGAGACCGGGACCCACCTATCGCGCCACGCGCCCCCACGCTACCCCTGGGCAGACCCGCAATACGATCTGGTGCAGTCGAGTATGGTGCCGTGCATCGCCGATCTGTTCGGGCATCTGAGCGGAAACAGCGTTGCGGAGACGACGGGTGCCGACAACAGCGAAACGGTTCGATTGGTATTCGCGGCGTATGAATCCGCCGAGTCGGGGCGCGTGGTTGCGTTGCCGTAGGGTCGCCTACGCTTTCCGTTCCTCGAACCCGACCGGTGGCGCGAAGGTTTCCGAGTCCGGTTCGTTAACCTCCGACGGACGGGGATGGACGCAAGGGAAGTCTTTTTCGACATAAAACGAGAACTCTTCGCGGCTGTCTCCGGCGGCGACTTGCTGGCAGTAAATACCCTCGCTTGCGGGTTCGGCGAGTTGTTCGACATCGGCGCGGCTAATATCGAACAGAACCACACTCCCCGACGCGCTGATTTCGCTCACTTTGCCGCCGGGCAACAGAAGTATCGTCCAACTACTCCCGACAGGCGCACCGGGGACACGCATTCGCTCCTCAAGAGGCTCACCCCGCTCCAAACTGGCAAGCTCGGTTGGGGAGATACGAAGCCGCAAACTACCCGACGTCCAACGTACTTTCATGCTGCTTTTTCCTATCGCGGCGAATCTAACCTGTACCGAAGGAGGCATGGCACGCCGATTTCCACTACCCTATCTTACGAATGTTTCTATTTTGTTTCCAAAAAACCCCAGCAAAAGATTTTACCGGAAACAAAGCGGAAACAAATATCCGATACAATCCCAAACAACCGGAGGCGGGAACGCTGCCGGTGAACCAACCTACCATAACGGTGCCGATGCGTTGATGCGGATGCACCAAACTACAACCCTTTTGATCGGTCGTTTTCTGGCGTAGTCGCCTTCGTTTTATGCTTGCGTTCGGTATCGCTTTTATCGTATAGCGATGCGGTCCGCAAACCAACCTATCCGTGGTGTATACCATTACGGAAAGAACGAGGCTACTTGTCCGATGTCCGATACCGTTATTCTAACCGAAACACAGCAGGAACGCGCCCTCCGCACCGGAGTGGCTACCCCACGCTTCCTCCAGGGCGTCTTCCCGTTCGTCGGCCGCGGCTTGTTTGATCTCGCCCCGCTCGATGACAGTCTCGTCTACAGCGTCCCGGACGGCAAGAAGACACATTTCGTCTATTTCCGCGCCGGGAACGCCTGCGACGCGCTGGTCTACTTTGCGTTCGCGGTGAACGGCGTCCCGGTGCGCTACTTTCCCGTCGGACCGAACGCCGATATTCATGTCTTGCTGGCGATAGTCGAGCCACACACTTCCGGCGAAACGATGGCGATTCTTTTCGCCGCGCCGCGAGGAACCACCGGCACTCTGATCGTAGACGTCGGTCTCCTGGAGTCGGCGCAATGATCGCCACACACTGTCCCTACTGCGCGTTGCAGTGCGGTATGCACCTCGCCTCCGAGGCGCAGGGCACGATGTCCGTGCAACCCCGCGACTTTCCGACCAACCGGGGCGGGCTATGTCGCAAAGGGTGGACGGCGACGGATCTGCTGATGCACCCGGAACGGCTCACCTCGCCGCTGATGCGCTCGCGCCGAAACGCACCCCTTATTCCGGTTTCATGGGATGTCGCCCTTGACCGAATCGCCCACGAAGTCCGCAATGCGCAAACAAAAGCCGGTTCACCGGATGGTGTGGCTGTTTTCGGTGGCGGCGGGTTGACCAATGAGAAAGTGTACCTTCTGGGCAAGTTCGCCCGCATCGCACTCCGCACTTCCCAGATTGATTACAACGGACGTTTCTGCATGGCAACCGCGGCGGCGGCGGGAAATCGGGCGTTCGGGATAGACCGTGGGCTACCATTCCCCATCGAGGACGTTGCGAACGCACAGGCGATCCTGCTGGTCGGCGCGAATCCTGCGGAGACAATGCCCCCGATCATGCAACACTTCGATGCGATGAAAGCGAGCGGCGGGGCGTTGATCGTTGCCGACCCGCGCCGCACCGCGACGGCGGAAGCGGCGCAACTGCATCTCCAACTCACCCCCGGAACGGATTCCGCACTGGCGAACGGCTTGCTCCATATCGCCGCCGAGTCCGGTTATCTGGATCATAATTACATCGCCGAACGCACAGTCGGTTACGACGCCGTACGCCGCGCGGTCGCCGCCTACTGGCCCGACCGTGTCGAGCGGATCACCGGGGTTCCGGTGAAACAACTGCGCGAAGCCGCTCGACTTCTGGGCGAGGCGAAAAACGCTCTCTGTCTGACAGCACGTGGTCCCGAGCAACAAAGCAAAGGCGTCGAGAACACGCTGGCATTCATCAATCTGATGCTCGCTCTCGGTGCGCCAGGCAAATCCGGGTCGGGATGGGGCTGCCTCACCGGGCAAGGGAACGGGCAGGGCGGGCGCGAACACGGGCAGAAAGCGGATCAACTGCCCGGTTATCGCTCGATCCTGAATCCGGCAGACCGGGAGCATATCGCGAACGTCTGGGGCATTTCTCCCGACGAGTTGCCGCAAGCCGGTGTTTCCGCCTACGAGCTATTAGATTCGCTCGGGCGGGATGCCGGACCGAAGGCGTTATTCGTTTTCGGCTCCAACCTCGTGGTATCCGCACCGCACTCCTCGCATATCGAGGAACGGCTTGCCGCTCTCGATTTCCTGTGTGTTTCCGATATTTTTCTCAGTGAGACCGCCGCCCGTGCCGATGTGGTACTACCCACCGCGCAATGGGCGGAGGAGGACGGCACGATGACGAACCTGGAAGGGCGCGTCATCCGCCGACGCCGGGCGGCGGTGCCGCCGCCCGGCGTACAAACCGATGCCGAAGCAATGTGCGCGATTGCGGAGCGGTTAGGACGGGGGCAATACTTCCCGACCGCCGAACCGGAGGAGATATTCACCGAGTTTCGCCGCGCGACGGCGGGAGGAGTCGCCGACTACAATGGCATCACCTATGCCCGTATCGAAAGTGAGAACGGCGTGTTCTGGCCCTGCCCGGACGAATCGCACCCCGGCACTCCCCGGCTGTTTGCGAAATCGTTCCCGACGCCGGACGGTCGTGCGAAGTTTCACCCGGTCCAGTATCGCCCCTCCGCCGAGGAGCCGGACGATGAATACCCCCTGTATCTAACGACGGGGCGCGTGATGGCGCAGTATCAATCCGGCACCCAGACCCGGCGCGTGAAAGATTTGAACGACACCGCGCCGGAGGGATTTGTGGAAGTGCATCCGCATCTCGCCAAACATTTCGGGATCGCAGACGGTGACATGATTCGGGTGACCACGCGACGCGGTACTGCGTCGGTGCGAACGCGATTAACGCGATCTATACGCGAGGATACACTCTTCATACCATTTCATTACGCGGGACGTGGCAGGGCGAACCTGTTAACCAATCCCGCGCTGGACCCGGTGTCGCGAATGCCGGAATTCAAGGTTTGTGCCGCACGCTTGGAACCGTTTCTCGCCAGTGAAGGCACCATCTAAATACAATTTCGCACGGGCAAAGTCGCACCCGGCAAGGACAACGCTATAGGGTTTCGGGCATGTTCCCGACCCGGACAGGCTTAGGTATCGTATGAATCGCAAAACACGGTTGTCGCTCGCGGTTGGTGTCGCTTTGCTCACGGTCCCCCTACCCGTGCTCGCACAGAACGGCACTCCGACACCCGCACCCAGCCCGTCTCCCACGACGCAAGCCGCGCTTCCCGCAGCCGGTACGCCACCGCCTCCGGCAAGACCGTTGCTGAGGGATTCGTTGCTCGCCGCCGCGCCGAGTGTCATTCCTTTCGGGAATGGACGCAGTTTGCAACTGGGCGGCTTTGTTTACTCCCGTTATGATGATGCCCGCAACAGCGACCGAACCGGGTTCCCCGCGTTTCCGGAAGGGTCAGGCACACCGAATGGCTATAACGGCAACGGCGACAACGGTTTCAATAACTCGACATTCAAGATTCGTGAATCTCGCATTTTCGCCCAGACGACATTCAGCGCGAATGTTAAAGCGATGGTGGAGATCGCACCGTCCGGGCAATTCAACACCACGCCCGCCGGTAGCACGGCGATCAATACCCGCCGTCTGTATGGTCAATACACGTTCGGCGACGGCAAGCCAGACAAGCTGATGATCACCGCCGGGCAGTTCTGGAACCCCTTCGGTTTCGCTATTTCCAACCCGCTCCCCTTCTGGTACGCGCCGGAACGCCCGCTTCTGGGCAAGGAATCGGCGCGGGGTCTGTGGGACGGGCAGGAGTTCGACCGGGGGGTACAGCTATCTCTCGCGCCGAAAGATGCGTTTCTCTCCCTTTCGGTGATCAACGGGACCGGTCTGACCTCCAACGACACGAATCGCGCCCGAGACATTGTGTTACGCGCTCGCAAGTTCTACCCGACCGCCGGGCTATCGTTCGGCGGGTCCTATTATTCGGGGACCTTCGCGGCGAGTGTCACGACAGGGACGGGGCAAGCCGCGGTCACGACGATCAAGGGCGATGCCGAACGCTCTTTGTTTGGTCTGGATCTGCAATACACGTCGCCGAGCCTGCAAGGCGGACCGTTCCTGCAGGCCGAGTATGTCGGCGGGACCCTGGAAGCGGTCGCCCCCATCACATTGGGCGACCCGAAGGCGACAACGCCCACCTTCCCCTCGGCGTTCGTGTCCGGCAATAAGATCGAGGGGTATTCGTTCATCGGCGGCTGGACATTCGGTAAATCGTCCGCACACCCCTACAGCCTCATCGGTCTGTATGACGTGCTGAAACGGAACAAGAATATCTCGACATTGCAGGATTCCAACTACGGATTCGGCGCGTCCTATAACCTTTCTCCCGGCGTCAAAGCCCGACTGTTCTGGATGCAACCAGACAAAGTGGCGTACCCGGTCGGAACGACCAAGCCAAAAAATGTCGGACTTTTGACGGCAGATCTGCTTTTCGTACTGTAGCGAAATCTTGTGCACCCAACAGGAGGGTCGGCGTGGATGCTCCTACAACCTATCGTGAGGGATCGAAAAACTGTGAAGATGGATCGAAAAACATTTCTAAAAACCACGCTTGGGGTCGCCGCGACTGCCGCACTCCCCTTTTTCGGGGAAACGCGCCACGCCGAAGCCGCCGGAGCACCGATTCGTATCGGCTTTATCGCGCTGACCGACTGCGCCCCGGTCGTGATGGCACAACAGTTGGGACTGTTCAAAAAATACGGATTGAATGTCGAAGTCACCAAGGAAGCGTCCTGGGCGAATATTCGTGACAAACTGATCACCGGCGAGCTATCGGCGGCGCACTGTCTGTTCGGGATGCCGTTCTCGGTGTACACCGGGATCGGGGGACGACCCGGAACCGAAATCAAAATCGCGATGATGCTGAACTCCAATGGGCAAGCGATCACGCTGGATAAACGACTGGCGGGTGCGGGATACGGCAACCTCGCGGGTGTCAGACCGGCGATCAACGCCCTGCGCAAGACCGAGACCCCGACATTCGCAATGACGTTCCCCGGCGGCACGCATGATGTCTGGCTCCGCTACTGGCTCGCGGCGGCGGGTATCGGGCAGAACTCGGTCAAGATCATCACCATCCCACCACCACAGATGGTCGCCAACATGAAAGTCGGCAACATGGACGGCTATTGCGTCGGCGAACCGTGGAACGGTCTCGCGGTCAAGCAGAACATCGGCTTCACCCACCTTGCTACGCAGGACCTCTGGAAAGACCATCCGGAGAAAGCCCTGGTCGTCAACAGCCAGTTCGCGGCGTCCCGGCGCGACGATCTGAAAAAGGTCATGAAAGCGATTCTGGAAGCCGCCGCGTATCTCGATAACTTAGACAACCGCCGGAAATCCGCCGCGACTCTCGGCTCGACCGCTTTTGTGAACGCCCCGGCGGACGTGATTGACGCTCGATTGGAAGGCGTCTATCACCTCGGAGCGGGACTCGGAGACAAGCAGTTCAAGGACGATTATATGCTCTTCTCGAAGCGCGGACAGGTCAGTTTCCCACGCAAGAGTCACGCCATCTGGTTCATGACGCAGTACGTCCGCTTCGGTCTGCTCAAAAGTGCGCCGGACTACGCCGGGATCGCGAATCGCCTGATTCTGCAAGACCTGTACAAAGAGGTCGCGGCGGAGCTGAAAATCCCGGTGCCGCAGGACGACATGAAACCGTTCATCGTGAAACTCGACCGCGCCAAGTTCAACCCCAAAAACCCGGCGGCGTACCTGAAACAGTACCCGGCGGCGTAGTTTGGAAAGGAGGAAACACAGGATGCAATCGCCCTCACTCACCGTTCCCGCCGACACGTCGCGGGAAATCACGGAAGCCGCCGCCCCGGTCAGGGGCGGCGGCACCGCCGCGAAACCGTCGGTTGCTCGCAAACCGTCGCGGGTGCTACCGTTCCTCGGCAACGCCCTCATGCAACTGCTCGCCGCCGCCGTGGGTTTCGGACTGTTGCTCGCGCTCTGGCACTTCGTGTCCTTGAAAAACACGGACTTACCCGGACCGATTAAAACATTACCCGTGCTCGCTGAAATGTTACGCAGACCGTTCTACGACAACGGTCCGAACGATAAAGGGATCGGCATTCAGGTAGTTCTATCCCTGCAACGCGTTTTTCACGGGTTCGGGGTCGGGTCGCTGATCGCGATACCCGTCGGGCTACTGATGGGCACGAGCAAGCCCATGATGCGAATATTGAACCCGGTCGTTCAGGTGCTTCGACCGGTATCGCCGCTCGCCTGGTACCCTATTGGCTTGACGATTCTGCGGGACTCGCCCAAAGCGGTGATTTTCGCCATCGTGATCACCTCGCTCTGGCCCACGCTCATTAACACCATGGTCGCCGTCTCGGGACTACCTGACGATTTCCGAAATGTCGCCCGTGTGTTTCGTTTCTCGCCCTTCCAGTATGTCACCAAAGTCGTTCTGCCCTTCGCTCTGCCACAGATATTGACCGGTCTGCGCCTTTCGATGGGAATCGCCTGGGTCGTGATCGTCGCTGGTGAAATGCTCGCCGGAGGAACGGGCATCGGCTACTTTGTCTGGGATTCGTACAACGGTGGCTCGATGGAAAAGGTGATCTCCGGGATTCTTGTTATCGGCGTGATCGGACTCCTTCTGGACCGGATTCTGGAAGGCATCACCGGACAGGTGCGCCGCTCCGCCGGACTTGCGGACGCATAAAAGCGAAGGGACACAAAAAATGACGACAGCAACAGCACAAAACACAAAGCAACTCGCTATTCGCGCGATTCCGCCCAGTGTCTGCCTTTCGATCCAGCATCTAAATAAGGCGTTCCCCGGTGCCCCCAACCTCGCCCTCAAGGGGGTGGAGTTGGACATCCGGCGCGGCGAGTTCGTGTCGCTGATCGGGCACTCGGGGTGCGGCAAATCCACCCTGCTCAATTTGGTTGCTGGATTGACCGCCCCGTCGCAGGGCGTTCTGATTCTGGACGGGACCAGTATTTCCGGACCGGGACCCGACCGCGCGATGGTGTTTCAGCAGTACAGCCTACTCCCCTGGCTGACCGTGCGCCAGAACGTCTGGGAAGCGGTAGACGCCGTTTACCGGGGAAGCAAAAGCAAGGCGGAAAAATGGGCGGTGTGCGACTCGTTTATCGCGAAAGTCGGGCTGACCGCGCACAAGGACAAAAAGCCGCATGAGATCAGCGGCGGTATGAAGCAACGGGTGGCCATCGCCCGTGCTTTTGCTACGCACCCGAAAGTACTGCTCCTGGACGAGCCGTTCGGTGCTCTGGATGCGCTGACGAAAGGAAGCCTGCACGATGAATTGACCGACCTGTGGAACAGTGCGGACACCAATATAGAGACAGTGATCATGGTCACGCACGACATTGACGAAGCCCTCTATCTTTCCGACCGCATCGTGGTCATGACCAACGGACCGGAAGCGACCATCGGGGAAATCATCCCGGTAAATTTGCCCCGTCCCCGCGATAAACGTGCTCTGATTCAAACCAAGGAATGGGCGGAGATCAAAGACCGCCTGATGTTTCTACTCACTGTAGCGTACGCTAAACACGATTAAAAACTTATGAAAATTGACGACTTAAGAAAATCCGGACACGCACCGTCTCTCGTTGCGGCGTTTTTACACTTCGACATCTCGTTCATGATCTGGGTCATCCTGGGCGCATTAATGCCCTTCCTGATGACCGATACCAGTCTGACCGGGGCGAACCTGCTTGTCACTCCGCAAGCGACTATCGAGCAATCGGGACAGTACACGCTGATCATCAAAGGACCACAGAAGCGGTCGGAGAACCCGAAACTCGCGGTGGACCAGCCGAAAAACGTCTACAACCTGCTCATCAAACCGGGCGATCCCGCCCATGCCACGCGGGCTTCGGTAAAGCCGGTGGAAAAGTTCGTCGTAAATAACGCCAACCCGGTGAGCATTGCCACCGTGAACGCCGAATCGCAGTACATACGGATCGCTGTCGCGCCCGGTGCGAAAGGCAACCCCAACGAAAACGTCGTCGCGCTGAAACCGATGGCGGCTCTTTCGGCGGCGGGTGCGACGACACAACCGGTAGCAACTGGCTACCCGGCGTCGCTGAAACTAACGCTGGTCGGTATCCCCCTGCTCGCCGCCGGATTCTGGCGACTTCTGCTCGGCGGACTTTCCGACCGGTTCGGCTCGAAACGCGTCGGCATGGCGAGTCTCGCGATCACATTGTTACCGCTCCTGATCGGCTACAAATTCGCACACGACACGAACGCGGTGTACGTAATCGGATTTTTCTTAGGGGTTGCCGGGGCGTCGTTCGCGGTCGCGTTGCCACTCGCCTCCCGGTGGTATCCGCCGCATCTGCAAGGTCTGGCTATGGGGATTGCGGGTGCGGGCAACTCCGGTACGGTGCTGGCGACGATTTTCGCGCCTCTACTTGCCAAAAGCATGGGTTGGCAGAACGTCTTTGGTTTCCTGATGATCCCGGTATTTCTGGTGTTCGTCGCGTTCAGTTTGCTCGCGAAAGATCCACCGGCGAAACCGGGCGAAATCAAGGAATCTCCCTTCGCGGGATACCGTGCCGTACTCTCTCAGGGCGACGCTTGGACACTGTGCCTACTTTACTTTGTTACGTTCGGCGGATTCGTCGGCTTGTCATCGTTTTTCAACACATTTTTTGTGGACCAGTATGATGCTCCCAAAGCCGCCGTCGGACTGTGGACCTGGCCGTTTATTATCGTCGGATCGTTCCTGCGCCCGGTCGGTGGTGCCTTATCCGATAAGTTCGGCGGCACACGTGTACTGGCGATGCTGTACGCGGTCAGTGTTCTCGCGGCGGTCGGAGTCGGATTTGTCATCAGCAACTTCTGGGTGTCCTGCATGCTCTTGATCGTTCTGATGGGCGGACTCGGCATGGGTAACGGTGCGGTCTTTCAGATCGTCCCGCAACGATTCCGCAAAGAGATCGGCGTCATGACCGGGCTTGTCGGCGCGGCAGGCGGAATCGGCGGATACTACCTGAACTTCGCACTCGGACATTTGAAGGACATCACCGGAACCTATGCCAGCGGCTTCTACACATTCGCCGCAATCGGAACGGTGGCGTTGCTTGTGCTACTCGCCGTGTCTCCGGTCTGGCTGAAAACCTGGCTAAAGCGAGATTAAGCCGTTACCCGCGAAAAGATTTCGGGATTCGGAAACAACGCGGAAACAAAATCGAGAAATAGAAACAACACGGAAACATTGAGGCTGGATAATAGGGCAGGTGGAGTAGCAGTGCTGTTGCTCCACCGATAACCCTCCCGAAACTCCGGTTCCACCCCCAATGCCGCCGTGGACCACGCTTAATCAAACGTGATCAGGTCTGGCGTTGCCGTTTCCCGGCACGAACGCCGCACGAAAGGCAGTTTCATGAACCAGAAACAAAAATTGGTCGTCATCGGCAACGGCATGGCGGGCGCACGTACCGTGGAAGAAATTCTTCTACGCGGGGGTGCAGATCAGTTCGAGATCACCATGTTCGGCGACGAGCCGTATGGCAACTACAACCGCATCTTACTGTCGAACGTTCTGAACGGTTCTCAGGGTGCACACGACATCTTCCTGAATCCACTGGCGTGGTATCGCGATAACAACATCGCGCTTCATGCCGGAGTCCGCGTCACCGAGATCGACCGGGTGAACAAGCGGGTCATCGCTACCCGCGCCGAAAACCACAACGGTCCGGCTCCCAAGTTCGGTCGAGACGGCTACGAGTCGGTCGCGTACGACAAGCTGATTATCGCCACCGGTTCTCGTCCATTTGTGCCGCGCATTGAGAAGTTGCATGACGAGAACGGGAAATTGCGTGCCGGAGTTTTCGTGTTTCGCACTGTGGACGACTGCACCAAAATCGCGGGCTACGCGACCAAAGTCCGCTCTGCGGCGGTGATCGGCGGCGGCCTTCTCGGTCTCGAAGCCGCCCGTGGTCTGATACGGTTCGGTATCGAAGTGCATGTGATCCACCTCGCCCCCACCCTGATGGAAAACCAGTTGGACGCCACCGCGGGACGGATGCTCCGCCAGACAATGGAAAAGATGGGCGTCAAGGTTCACACCGAAAAAGCGACCTCGGAACTGCTTCTGGATGACGACGGCGAAAATGTCGTCGGACTACGGTTTAAGGACGATACCGAATTACGGTGCGACATGGTTGTTGTCTCGTGCGGCATCACCCCGAACGCGGAGATCGGAAAAACGGCAGGCTTGACCGTCAACCGGGCAATCGTGGTTGACGATCACATGCGGAGCGTGGACGACGAGGATATATACGTCGTCGGGGAGTGCGCCGAGCATGGCGGGCGCGTGTACGGACTGGTCGCGCCGCTCTGGGAACAGGGCGAGGTGCTGGCGAACCAGATCACCGGTCGCAACACGAAGGCGAAATACTTAGGTTCCAAACTCGCGACGAAACTCAAGGTGATGGGTGTCGAGCTGGCTTCGATGGGTGTGACCGGCGCGAAGGAAGACAACGACGAGGAGATCATCTTTAGCGAGCCGAAGCGCGGCGTTTACAAAAAGTTGATCGTTCGCAACGATGTTTTGATCGGCGCGATGTTGCTTGGCGATACGAACAAAGCATCGCAACTCATGCAAGCCTTCGACCGGGGGACCCCCCTTCCGGAAGATCGTGCCTCGATTCTTTTCGACATCGGCGGCGACGAGACGAAATCGGTCGCGCAAACCATGCTGGAAATGCCGGACGACACGCGCATCTGTAACTGTAATGGCGTGAGCAAAGGTGCGATCAAAAAATGCGTCTCGTCGGGGAAACGCTCGCTCAAGATGGTGATGGAATCCACCCGCGCCGGGATGGGTTGCGGTTCCTGTAAGAAACTGGTCGGCGAAGTGGTCGAATGGGCGTGCGACGGCAAGACCGAGGAAGACCCGTCCGTACACTTCTATGTGCCGGGTATCCCGATGACGAAGAACGATCTGGTAAGCGCGATCATCGGCAAAAAGCTGAAATCGGTGTCCGCCGTGTTCACCGAACTGGCGGGAGGCATCGAGGATGCCGCGAGCAAAATGGGCTTGTCATCGCTCCTCAAATCCCTCTGGGGCGCGGAATACGAGCAGGAAAATGACGCCCGGTTCATCAATGACCGCGTACACGCCAATATTCAGAAAGACAAAACGTTCAGCGTCATCCCACGTATCTACGGCGGTATCACCACCGCCGACGATTTGATCCGCATCGGCGAAGTGGCGAAGAAATACGACGTTCCGATGGTGAAGTTCACCGGAGGTCAGCGCATTGATCTTTTGGGCATCACGAAAGAGAACCTGCCGAAAGTCTGGGCGGATCTCGGAATGCCGTCGGGGCATGCCTATGCGAAGGCGTTCCGCACCTGCAAGACCTGCGTCGGTACTGACTTCTGCCGCTACGGCTTGGGTGACTCGACCGCACTCGGCATCGCTATCGAGAAGCGGTTCCAGGGGTTGGAATCGCCCGGCAAGCTGAAGCTCGCCACGTCCGGTTGTCCGCGCAGTTGTTCCGAGCCGTATGTGAAAGACTTCGCGGCGGTCGCGGTCGGCGAGGGTAAGTGGGAGTTGTATATCGGCGGCGCGGCGGGCTCGCATATCCGGAAAGGCGACCTACTATGCGTGGTAGACTCGCATGACGCTGTCCTCCTGATGGCAGGACGCTTCTTCCAGTACTACATCGAGAACGCCAAATATCTGGAACGAACCTACGGTTTCGTGGAACGGGTTGGTCTGGAAAAAATCAAAGCTATCGTCGTGGATGACGCGGAAGGAATGGCCGCACGATTAGACGCGGCGATGGAAGCGCAAGTACAAGCCTACCGTGACCCCTGGCTTGACCGCGACGAACCCGCCACACCGAACCAGTTCCGCACCCAACTCCCGGTACTCGCCGGTTAGAAGAATCGGACGCCCCCACCCCCCCTCCCCCTCCCCCGCTTCGCA
>JACMIS010000105.1 GCA_014381035.1 Armatimonadota bacterium | reverse complement strand
TGTCCAGGAGCACCCGGTGCCATCAGCAGACTCGAAAAAAATAATGTTAATCCCAGAATGTTCATGACCCGAGAGAAAGGAAAGGCACGGCGACCGTACTTGGATAGTTGGTAGAGGACGACAACGGCGAGAAATACCAGTGAGCTAACGTGAAACTCCGATGGCACTTCGGGGACATCCCCCGTTTCTATGTTGTAGAAACCGAGAACGCACAGCGGTATTGCGACGGCGAGCACCGCAATCCAGAACGACTTCGCTGGCACCGTTGCGTGCCACTCTTCTTTAATCTCCGGTTTAAGTGGTGACATTTTGGCTTCCCCTTTAAAATTCTAATCCGCTGCGAGGACGCCGTAGGATACCGAGCGCAGTTTGCCCGCCGTGCGCCAGGCACGGATCGCGGATTCGACGGCTTCGGGCGTGCCGATCAGGCGATAGACCGGCTCACGACCCGGCGAGGGGAGCGGGAAAACGGCGGCTTCGGTGAGCGGCAGACCAGCGTCCGGGGCGACGCGGACCAGGGCGACGGCCTGCACCAACCCGGACGGGACCTCGCGCACCGATAGCACCCGATTCAGACGCGCGAGGGTGGCACGTAGCACTTCCTTACGGCGCGGGGTGGAGCAGAAGTGGAGCGTGATCGTGGCGCGTCCGTCGGGATCGAGAGAGCCGTCACACCCGACGGTCGCGGAGAGCGAGACGCCGCGGTGCGCGAACGTCGCCCCGATAATCTCCAGCGTCCCCGGTCGGTCTGCGACTTTCACCACAAAGGTGTAGCGTTCGGCTTGGGTGAGCGCGGGTGCCGGGGTGTCGGTGGTTGGTTCGTCTATAACGTCAGCCATGTGTTTACCTTCGCTTCCGTGACGCGGGCGATGGACTGTACCCGCGCTTCTTCGTCCGGGGTGAGCGGCAGTTCCACGACGCGCCGGATGCCGCCCGCCGACGCGATCACCGGCACGCCGAACGGGACCGCGGGAAGCCCGTGAAACTCGCCATCATGTAAAAGTACCTGTCCCGCGAGGAAAACGTCGTCACCCACTAAGAGCCGCTCGACCAGACCGACCGTGGCGTTCGCGGTCGCCCGCACCGTCTTGGAGCCGGAATAGTGTGTAATAAACGGGCGCACGACCACACGCACATCGGGAGGCAACCGGTCGGCTTCGGCGAACGCTTCGGCGACATGCCCGGTCTGCACCATCGCCAGCAACCGGGCAGTCTCGGCGCGGGCGGTGGCGACAAAATCGTGCGTCTCGGTGCCCCCGCGAAGGCGCGTCACAGCGTCGGCAAGTTCGTCCGTCTCCATGCCGAACACCCGAACGCTCGACCAGACCGGCATCTGGGCGTCGCCGTGCTCGCCGATCATGAACCCGGAAACGCGCTGGCGACGCACCCCTAAATCGGCGGCGATCTCGCGGCGAAAGCGTAGCGAGTCCTGATACGCGCCGATCCCGAGCACCCGATCCCGCCCGACGGCACGGGCGAAAAGTAGCGTCGCCAGTTCCACGGGGTTCGAAACCACGACGACGATTTCGTGCCCCTGCCCGCTTCGCGCCAAGGCATCCGCGTACATGCCGAAGATCGGGGCGTTCACGGCTGCGAGCAGGGCGCGGTCGCCGCGCCCTGCATCGGTCCCGGGCGTCGCGCCGCAAGCAACGATCCACAGGTCGGCGACGATCTCCTCGGGCGAGAGCGCGACATCCAGTTCCGGGGCGTATTCGGCGTGTGCATCCAAGAGGTCGGACACGAAGCCATGCAGAACCCGCGCCGAACTGCTACCCTCGCGACCGACCAGCTGCAACCGCTCCGTCGGGGCAAGCAGGCGCGACGCGACCAGTTGCGCGGCGATCTCGCGCCCGCAATCGCCGGAAGCACCGAGAAGGGCGACATCCATTATTTCGGGGGTCCGCCAAACACTTCCCGCGCGACCTCGATGGTGCGATCAATATCAGACGCCGAAACGTCCAGGTGCGTCACGAACCGCAGGCGATGCCCGCCGCCCGAGCAGCGCACCCCGTGTTCCATCAGCCGGGTTTGGGCGTCGGTGCCGGAAAGCCCTGTCCCCGCGATGTTCACGAAAACGAGGTTGGTTTCCGGGTGCGGATCCAGCATCAGACCGGGAATCTCGGATAACCCCTCCGCCAGTTTTGCCGCGTTGGCGTGGTCGTCGGCGAGTCGTTTGATATGGTTGCGCAGGGCGTACAGACCGCCCGCCGCAATGATTCCCGACTGGCGCATCGCCGCGCCGAACACATGCTTCCAGTGGCGTGCTTCGCCGATAGCGGTCCTGTTTCCGGCGAGGATCGCTCCGACCGGTGCGCCCAGTCCTTTGGATAAGCACAGCGTCACCATGTCGAACGGTTCCACGATCTCCGCCGCCGGAACGCCCATCTTTGTCGCCGCATTCAGCAAGCGCGAGCCGTCCAGATGGAGAAACAGACCGAGTTCACGGGCGGTCTGCGCGACGCTCGTTATATCATCGCGCCGCCAGACGGTGCCGCCCGCGAAGTTGTGTGTGTTTTCCAGACAGACCAATCGCGGTCGGGCGAAATGCGGGTCGGGGGGACGGACCGCGTCCCGCAAAACCGCCGCCGTGAACGTACCGCGCACCCCGGGGAGCGGACACAGTTGTACGCCGGAAAGCACCGCCGGACCGCCGCCTTCGTACAGCCGGATATGCGCGTGCTCGTGGCAGTACACTTCGTCGCCGGGGCGCGTCAGCACCCGGATCGCTATCTGATTCGCCAGCGTCGCGGACGGCAGAAACAGCGCGGCGTCCTTGCCGAGGAGCGCGGCGGCTTCGGCTTGGAGCGTGTTGACGGTCGGGTCTTCGCCGCGCTGGTCGTCGCCGACCCGTGCGGACGCCATAAATGTGCGCATCGCGTCGGTCGGGCGCGTCGCAGTGTCCGAGGAAAGGTCAATAAAGGGGCGTTGCGTGGTGGTGGCGGCGGTGGAATAAATTATTGGCGTATTATATCGAAAAAATTGGGCGCGTTGCGTTTTGTTTTTTGGGGGAGGGGGGGGGGTGGGTTGGGGGATGTTCCACCCTTGCCTCACGCGCTTAAAACTTCCCATTCCTCTTTCACCGTCCGCATCCGGGTGTCGGTGCCGTCTAAATCCGGGTGTGCCTTCATGGTCGCCGCGACGAATACGCGTTTGGCTAGCGCGGGGTCGCCGAGCATGATCCGGGCGAACTGCGGGTCGTCATCCTCGGCTGCTTCGCGCAAGAGGACGCGGGCGGCGTTCAATTTCACGGGGTCTTCCGAACGCGGCGGTGCCGGTCGGTGGAAGTCGGGTCCCGGATTACTCGCCGTGCTTTGTTTCGCACGGGAGGCACGCGACTGTTTTTTCCCGGTGTCGCCCGTCGGGTTCTCGTCCCGCTCGGACGCCTGCGGCGACTCGTCGGCGAACAGCGCGTAAATCTCAGCTTCGGTGGCGGTGCCGTACGCCGCGATGGCACGTAGCCGCTCCATCGTCATCGCAATCGCCCAGAGATTCGCCTGCCAGTCGTCGTAAGTGCTGCAGTAGAACCAGAGCGGACCGAGCGGCTTTTTGGCGTCGCCGGGGGCACCGTGCGAGACGTTGGCATGCAGGCGGACGATCACGCCGGGGAAGCGCGGCGGTTTCGCGGTCTGTTTCAGGTGTCCGTCGAGGCGCAGGTCGTCACTGGAGTGCCCGCTCTCAATGGACACGTTAACCGCCTTGAGTTCGGATAACTCGGTCTCGAATCGCTTGACGATGGAGGGATAATTGAGTTTTCCCGGCATCCGCAAGCCGTTGCGCCACGCGCCGGGTATCGGCGTCCAGGATGGTAAGGAGCGAAATCGTATGGTCATGGTTGTTAACTTACCCGGATGCGAGGTTTCGCACAAGGGGCGAATGAATCGCGTCCTGATCTCCGGGTGGTTGGTCGGACCGCGAGCGGTTCCGCTATGCGCCTTCGGCGGATGCACCGGGTGCGGCAGAACCGGTGACGTACCGCTACCGGTCTCCCCGCTCGCAGAGCGTCCGCCGAAGGCGCATAGCGGAACCGCTCGCGGTCCGGTGAAATATCTCGGGCGGGGGGCGTGCAACGCGGCGGTACTCCGGCGGGTCAAAACGGCATGATAACCACGCCCTCTAACACGGATAATGACCTGTTTGGCGACTTGCCGTTTGACGCCGACGACGCGACGCTGGGCGCGTGGTTTCACCGCCACCTGACCGCCCGGTTCGCTCTGGAGACCGAAGCCTGGGCGACGGATCAGGTCAGGCGCGTCATGGCGCGGCTGAACGCGGTGCGTGCCCGCTGTCCGGTGCGCGGTGCGTGTCCGTTCGCACTCCGGGCAGAACTACTATGGATCGGGGAGCCGACCGCGTTCGCGTTGCCGGGGCGGTACATTTACATCGCCCGCGGACTGCTCCAGGAGTTCCCTGGGGACGAGCCGGTCGCGTTCGTGCTGGCGCACGAAGCCGCGCATCATGATCTGGGGCACGTGCGCCGCGTCGCCCCGACACTCAAAATGTTGCAAAAGGTGCCGGGGGGCGTGGTAGCAGGGCTGCTTACGGAAGCGTGTACAAGGCCGTTC
>JACMIS010000779.1 GCA_014381035.1 Armatimonadota bacterium | reverse complement strand
GGTTGGCGCCGTCCGCGAAGGACAAAGAAAAATGTCACATATCGTACTCGCGGAGACGGGGGCGGATGCCTGCGAAGGCGAGTGCGCCGACGAGCAGTATTACCACCGGGATTCCTACTTCGTAGCCGCGTACCGCGTCGAATCCGCGCGTAATTGCCGCGTCGAACGCCGCTTGGTTGATCGTGATCGTTTTATCTAACGCCTGATCGTACTGCGCGTATGCCCAGTTCGAATCGCCGGGTGCCATGCTGATACAGAACCGCACCGCCTCCTCGTGTTGCCCGCTGTTTTCCAGGGCGCGTATCTTTTCGTCGGCGGCGTAGTATACGCCCCAGTGGCGCACCGTTTCCAGTGCCGCTTCACGCTCGCCGGGGAAGGTGATATTGCCCAGTTCTTGCGCGAGAAAACCGTCCGTGCCGGTCGGCAGTGCGGCGGGGTTCGCGGTCGCCTGGGTCATCGCGGCGTAGGATTGCCCGGCGGGGAGTTTCAGGAGCAGCGCGGATTTATCGTGAAACGACTTTTCCAATTGGGGGCGGCGTTCGCGGTCGTACAACCACCGGCTTTCGTCCGAGTTCGCGTCATAGGCGGTCGCACGCGCCTGCCACAGCGCGGAAAGCGAGACGAACGCGTCGTCGCGGGCGACACGCACCTGTTCCTGCGTCACAGCGAACGACCGCAAAAGAAGTGCGAGCGACACCACCGTGATCGCGGTCGCCGCCAGCAGTGCCGGATTCAGCATGCGGTTCGTCCGCCGGAAAAGAAACACCTGCGACTCCACAAGGACCCCGAGAAGCAACACCCCTGTCAGCAGTGTAAAGCCCGCCGAGACACTGGCGGTCATTGTGAGTGCTTTCTCCTCGCGGAGCAGGGCGTTTGTGTTCGCCTGTGCCAGCGACTCCGATGCCGGATAGAGCGCGTCGTGGAGTTGCGCCAGCGCGTCCCGATAGGTCGCGGTCGCGCCGCGCTCCTCGCCGCGTTGATGGAGCGTCCGCGCCTTGATCGCCAGCCGCTCGTAGGACGAAAGGGCGTTCGTCAGGTCGGTGATCGGCTTTCGTTCCAGATCGCCATAGGTGATGTTTTCCGCCGCGCGGACCAGGCTGTCGGTTATCTCCTGCCGCCGCGTGACGTAGCCTTTGATCGACGCCGGGCTTTTACCCGGCGCGACGATCAGTTCGTTGACGACGTTCGCGTCGAGATCGGCGAGGCTGACTTTAAGCCGTTGCGCGGCAAGGATACTCGGTACCGCGTCCTTGCCGATACTCTGGACCCGGTCGCGCATCGCGCGGACGCCCGCGAGGGACGCCCAGAAGAACAGCATTGCCGCGAGAAATATCGCGCCGAGCGTTACTTGCAACAGGCGGGGCGTCTTCCAGCGGTCGGCGTCTACCGGGGTGGCGGCGGAACGAGCACTCATGGTTTTCCTCCGGCGGCGCGAAGCGTGATTCGCGTCCAGCAACCGACGGTGATCTGGTCGCCGTCCGCGAGCGGCACCCGCACCCCCGGCGCGACTTCCGACCCGTTGACCTGTGAGCCGTTTGTCGAGCCGACATCTAAGAGAGACAACGATCCGTCCGCCTCACGGTACACAATCGCGTGGCGCGACGACACGCCGGAGTCGCCGGACAGGTCGATCTCCGGGTAGATCGCGCGTCGCTCGCTCCGGCGTCCGATCAGATTTTCTGGGAAATCGAGCGGGAAAACGCGCTCTGGCGCTCCCACGGGCAGGGGGTTCGCCGGGTCGGGATCGACGTAGAGTGCCGGGTCTACCACGGCGACGGCTTCCCATCGGCGCGGTAGATCGGGCGTCGTGCCGGTCGGTAGCGGCGGGGGGGCAGTCGTGGGCAGTGGCGGTGCCGCTGTCGGGGTGGCGGGAACCGCCGGGGCAGTCATCGGGGCGTTCGGCGTCCACGACTGCTTGCTGACGAAGTTATAGCGGCACACCTCGCAAAAGACGGCGGTGGGCGAAGCACGGGGTGTGCCGCAATCGGGACACGCTTCGCCGCCGCCGCTGGTCGATGGCGCGGTGCTGTTCGGCGTTGCCCCCGCCGGGGCACTTACCGATGTGGCAGATAGTTTCTTACCGCACTCGGAACAATATTCCGGGTCGGTGGATGGGTGCCCGTTCGGGCAATCATAGGTGATGGCTGACATAAACGTGTGTTCTTTTCGGGTGGTTTTACGGGGCGGGGCGTTTGGCGCGGGAAGTACGGGTCGAACCGAGGTCCAGATCCATCTCGTCGGATTTTTTCACGGCTCCTTTTAGGCGGACCGTTCCTTCGCGCTCGTCTACGATGTCCACGACTTTTTTCAGGCGGGAGGTGGTCTCGTCGTTGCCGGATTCGGCGGCGAGTTTCGCGGCGCGTCCCAAAAGGCGTGTCGCGGATTCTACGTCGCCTTTAGCGCGGGCTTCCAAACCTTCCTGAATCGTGCTTGCCAGTTCCGCTTGCCCGGTATAGTGCGCGACCTGCGCATTGATGCGTGCGGACAACGCTTCGTCGCCGGTCCAGGAGGCGAGAAT
>JACMIS010000778.1 GCA_014381035.1 Armatimonadota bacterium | reverse complement strand
GTGGGTGTACAACGCGGCGAACCCTTCAGTTTCCCCGTCAATCACAGCCCGCTCGCCGCGTTGTGGGTGTACAACGCGGCGAACCCTTCAGTTTCCCCGTCAATCACAGCCCGCTCGACGCTTGAGAGTTCTAACTGATGGGTTTCGATCACGATGCCGCGCTCCTCGGCGTCCCGTGGGGTCATGCCCACGTGGGCCACCTCCGGGTCGGTGTAGGAGCAGTGGGGAATGACCAGGTCGGAAATCCGCTTTTCTACCCCGTCCAGCGCGTTCGCCAGTGCCATTTTCGCCATCGCTTTCGCGGCGTGCGTCCACTTTTCCGGTCGTGCCACGTCTCCGGCGGCGTACACCGACGGGTTCGTGGTTTGAAAGAGGTCGTCGGTTTGTATCGCCGCCTTGGTGTATTCCACCCCGGCGGCTTCGAGTCCCATGCCGCCCACGTTCACCGCGCGACCCGCCGCCACCAACAGTACGTCATAGGAAAGTTCCGTCCCGTCGCTTAGAGTCAATCGCTTGCGCGATCCGTCCACTGCAGAGGCCCGTACCCCGAGGTGCAGACGCACCCCCTCTTCCCTCAACCGATCGGTCACCACTTCGGACGCCGCCGGAACATCACCGGGTAGCAGTCGCTCCTCGCTACCGACTAGATGTACGTCACTGCCGAAGCGGCGAAATGCCTGCGCCAGTTCGCAGTTCACGGTTCCGCCCCCGATGCAGACGAGCCGTCCAGGGAGCGCGGTCAGCTCGAACACCGTTTCGTTCGTCAGGTAGTCGGCATCCGCCAGACCGGGTATGTCGGGGACAGCCGGGCGGCTGCCGGAGGCTATCAGGGCTTTCTCGAATCGCAAGTGCCGCCCGGCAACGGCGACGGTGTCCCGTCCGACGAAGCAGGCATCACCGAGGAACACATCAATGCCCGCTTTAGCCACAGTCGCGACCGTGTCTACGCTGCCGACCTCCGCGCGCATCTCCCGCACACGGGTCATCACCCCGGCAAAGTCAACGCGCGGCGGTTCGCTAAGCGTGTAGCCGAACTTTTCCCCCGATTCGGCATGGTACACCGCCCGCGCCGCGCGGACCAAGGCTTTGCTCGGCGTACAACCGAAGTTGACGCAGGTACCGCCGGGCAGGTTCCGCTCCGCCAAGGCGACGGTATGACCTGATTTGGCGGCAGTAAACGCCGCCGTCATGCCTGCGGGACCGCCCCCGATCACCACCAGGTCGTACAGATCCTTGGGAAGGGGCGACTGCCAATCGTATGGATGCCCCTGCGCTATTGTTTTGCGATTCGCCGCGTCGAAAGGCGCGATGGTTACAACGGACATAGGTTTGTTCCTTCTATTAGCGATGATGGGTCAATGGCTTCAAAGTAGACCCCGTACATCTATTCGTCAAACGGTCGCGTGGAACGAAATCATTTCGCAACTTTGACGACACTAATCATGCCGTCGGCTTCCATCCGGGCTTCCTTGACCTCGCTATACTCCTCGATATTTCTTGGACGATCCTCCAGAAAACGCGCACTGAGGTAGGAGCGTTTCATGAGAAATTCCTTGACGTGCCGGGCGCGGTGCGATCTGTGGCTTCAATGGTCTCGTTGGCGCTGAGGAAGTAGCCGCAAAATCGGCATCAACCAGGAGGCAGCAACGGCCATCGGTGTCGTCGCCT
>JACMIS010000777.1 GCA_014381035.1 Armatimonadota bacterium | reverse complement strand
CGGTTTGACACCTATAGTGGTTCAGGAGATACCACAACATATTTCGACTGGGAACAGGCAGGAGATTACCACGTTCGGTTTCGAGTAACATGTTTCACGGACTACGAACCCGACGTTAGCACCGAAGATTCGGAAGACGAACCCGAGGAATGGTGCGAGATACATTACCACTTTACTACCACCGCTACGGATGTAGCAGATTTCGTCGTTATTGGTCAGATTTTGCCGGATGGTACTTCACACGATACTTTCTGGGGATCCCTTTTTCATCTTGGCTACAGAGGTGAACCGGAAGACGGGTAATGCCAACTCCGTTTGTTAAACCCCTGTGAGTGGACATTAAGCGGAACATTTAAATGTCCGTGGTCGAATCAAAACGAATCGGTACAATATATTGTATATGCATCACGACGCCATGTGTGTGAGAATGCCTAAGATCTGCGGCAGTTCGGTGATGGTGTACTCGCGCAGGTTTATCGTCACCGTCTGGTCTTTGAGTTGTAAGAATTGCCAGCGGGTTCCGTCGGTCACGGTGCCGTAGATGGGGGACACGGGCTTGCCGCGTTTGTCGTTGAACAACCGTGCGGCGACCATCTCCGCGATGCACTGCGGGATTCCGGCGTTCAGGTCTTCTTTCTTGGCTTCGGTGATGAAAACGACGGGGGCTTGGATTTCGTGAAGTAGCGGGTCGCGGCTGATCAGGAAGTCACAGTAGCCGTACAGCCCGACCTTTTTGTCTACGTCGAATTTCACGCCGGAGAAAACTGCGATCTCGTGCTTGCGAATTTCGCGCACTTCGACCAGTATCGGCGCGACTAAAAACTCCGAGCGGGCTTTCTCGCTCGTTTTCCCGACGATGAGCGGACGTTGTCGCTCCAAAACCAGGGTCAGGATCGGGCTGGGTTCGATGGCGGGAATTTTTGCGAACGCGTCGTCGGATTGGACAACGGTGAGGGAGAATTTTTGCTTGAGTTGTTCCAGCGTGAACGATTCGTAAGCCATGCGCCGATTATACCGTGCGGGCGGTCACGGCTTGACGATCCCCTGGCGGAACGCGTACACGGCGGCTTGCGTGCGGTCGGCGAGGTGCAGTTTGCCGAGGATGTTGGAAACGTGCGACTTGATGGTTTTCTCGCTGACGAAAAGTTGATCGGCGATTTCGGCGTTCGAGATACCGGTGGCGATCAGGCGCAGGACTTCGATCTCGCGGGTGGTCAGGGGGGACTCGGAGGCGGTCAGGTTGCTGGGCTTATTGCCGTGCAGTGCGCCGATCACCTGCGCGGCGATGCGTGGGTGGAGCACGACATCGCCGCGTGCCGCCTTTCGGATCGTGTCCGCTAACTCCTCCGCGCCGACATCCTTGAGCAGATACGACAACGCGCCGGAGCGCAACGCGGGCAGGACGTGTGCGTCATCGTGGTACGACGTTAGCATGATGACCTGGGAGCGCGGGCTGATCGCTTTCAGGCGGCGCGTGGTTTCCACGCCATCCATCCCCGGCATCAGAAGGTCCATGAGAACAACATCCGGGGCGGATTCGCCCGCCTGCCCGAGGGCTTCCTCGCCGGACGCGGCTTCACCGACGACGTGAATATCGGGTTGTGTTTCCAGAAAGGCGCGGACGCCCTGTCGCACCAGCGCGTGGTCATCCACGAGCAAGACGGTGATCGGTTCGTTCATCGGGTGTCCTGTCCTACCGGGGCGACGTATCGTACTTCGATCCGGGTCCCCGCGCCCGGCGTGCTTTGCAGAGCGAATCGTCCTTCGGGCAACCCTTCCGCTCGCTCGCGCATGGTGGATAATCCCAGACCGTGGCGCCGTTTCATACGCCCTTCGTCGAACCCGCGTCCGTTGTCGCTGATAGACAGGGTGACCTCCCCGGTCGCCCGGTGTCCATTGAGAAAAACCCGCACCGTGGTCGCGTCGCTGTGGCGTGCGGAGTTCGCCAACGCCTCCTGGACAATGCGCAGCAGTTCGGTCGAGTGCCGTTCGGAAAGGGGGAATAACTCACTTGCCAGAAACTCACCCGCGATTCCGGTCCGCCGCGACCAGTCGGCGACCTCTTTTTGCAACTGCTCCGGAAGGTGCGTGCCGTCGCCGGGTAGGGGACGCAGTTCGCGCAAAATGTCGGTCAACTCTGTCTGTGCCTGACGGACCAGGGTCTCGGCTTCGAGGAGCGGAGTGAGAGACGCCTGCGGGTTCTGGGTCGCCAGGGCGCGGGCGGTGGCGATCTGGAGACCGGCGGCAAATACCTGTTGCTTCACGGTGTCGTGTAGGTCGCGGGCGAGCCGGTGCCGCTCCTGCACGGTGGCGACTTCGCGGCGTAGGGCGAACAGGTCGCCTAACTCCTGCGCCATCCGGTTCAAGCGGCGGGCGAGCAGAGACAGTTCGTCGCCGCCGGTGTCCGGGGCTATCGCCTGCAAGTCGCCGCGTGCCCAGGCATCGGCGGCGCGGGCGATACCGCCGACATGTTTGCTCACCCGCCTCGCCGTCAACGCCCCGACGATAAACCCGACGACGCAGGAAAAGAACGTGGTGATGATGAGTTGGGGCAGCAGGGCAACACCGATGGCAAACGGGAATTCGCGGAGCGGGGTCGAACGATAATACACCACGCCTAAAAGCCGCGACGAGTTTTCCGCCCGTATCGGCACCGCCGCCGCCAGTGTGCCACTTCGGGTGCGTGTCGCCATGTTCTTCGAGGTGTGGTCTCCCCCGAGCGTGTGAGAAAGTAACGCCGCCTCGTCGGGCGGCAACTGCTCCTTCAGGGGAACACCGGTTTTGAGCTGGGTGCGTTTCGGATTGGTTTGTTGGGCAATCACCTGACCGTTGGGGTCCGTGATACACAACAGGTCATTGCCGCCCGATAGTTGTACTTCCAACCGAAAATGTGCTTCTACCGGGCGCGGTATCGTCTCGTTGTCCAGAAGAACTTGTAACTCCTTCAGAGGATACGGTTGCCGACTAAACAGATTAATATGGTTTCTGATCTCCCGCTGTATCTCGGTTGCGGTTTCGGTCAGAATACTCTGGTTATTGAATATTTCGTTGGTCCATGCCAGGATCAGAATCAGTTCGGCGATCAGTGTCACCAGCACAGTGATTCCCATATACGACAGGGTCAATTGCCACTGCAACCGCCGCAAGGGGTTCGACGGGAGTAACGTTGGTACATCCTCGCGGGCAGGTTTGCGACGGGAAAAAAAAGGTGTCATAAGCTGGTGTCTGTATTGTATGCGTATCTTCCCGATGTGACCACCCGCGTCAGTCGGATTTCCTCTCCGTCTCCAGACCTAGAAAAACGGCGTTGCTTTTCCGCCTAGCGGCGGGTAGCATTTCCACCCCTTGCCTGATGCTAAGCCGCTTCCCGGACGTTACAATTCGCTCGTTCGCTATGAATTCGTGTGGCGAAAGAGGAGAACAAAATGCGACTTTTATTTTTTGCCGGGTTGACCCTATTTCTCGGAGTGTCTGCTTGTTCGCCAATCTGGGCACAGGGGACGACTCCCCTTACCGAACCTTCCCCACCTGCCGTTAGTGAGGATGTGCCTCCCGAGGTGAAGGAGGAACGTAAGCCACAATCCGTTCTGGGGGGACTATTTCGGATTCCGGCACCGGGGGAGCACATGCGACCAGGGGGCGACTTTAGTTTATTCATTCCCACTAGTCGTGCGATGCGGGATCGGTTCGGCAGTCAGTGGCAGGGATTTGGCTTCGGCTTCGGTCGCGTCCCGGTTCCCGATGCGGGAATCGTACTCGACACGGAAACCGGATGGCTCAATGCGTCGAAAGGGGGGAACCGCGTCACGTTGATCCCGCTCGGGTTGCGCTTGCAAAGCGCGTATGGCGCGAGCAATAACCGCCCCTTTATCGGGGTCGGCGGCGGGCTTCTGCTGTCCGAAACCCGCGTCACCAGCGAAAACCTGCCCTCCCGGTGGCGCGGCGGGATGAACGGCTCTGTGTTTGGCGGGATCGCGTTCGGCGGGAACGGTTCGGTCCAACTCGGGTATCGCTGGGCGAGCCGTATTCGCGGCTTCGATATGTCGGGGAGTAGCCTGGACTTCGCGGTGCGGTTTTAATCATGGGTATTTCATGGAGGAATCAATGACCGGAATTTACTGGGAAGATTATCGTGGGGCACTCTTGCGCCATGCGTTCCATCTCGTGCGAAATGTTTCCGATGCGCAAGACCTGGTGCAGGATACGTTATTGCGGGCACATGTGCGGCAGGAGCAACGGCGTGACCCCGGCGCGACTCTGGCATGGCTCCGCTCGATCCTGTACAGCGTTTTTTGCAACCGCTGTACGCGACTGAGGCGGCGTGGGGAGCGTGACATGTCGCTGGATCTTGTGCCGGATAAATCGCTCGAATTGCGCAGTTCTCACCTCGCGGACAACCCCGAACGTGCCGTGCTCAACACGGAGCTCGGGGCCGTCTTGCGCACGGCTATCGAGGAGCTGCCCTCGACCTACCGCGAGTGTCTACTGCTTTGTGATGTGGAAGGACTTTGCTATAACGCGACCGCCGCCCGACTGAATGTCAGTCTTCCGGTAGTCAAATCTCGTCTGCACCGCGCCCGTCGCCGCGTCCGCACGACGCTTCAAGCACAAGGATATGGAAATTAAAATGTTCAACACCAAAATAGCGGTGGGTCTCACCGCATTCTCGGCGATTTCTCTATTGGGGAGCGAAAGCGCATTCGCACAGACACAGCCCGGCTACGTGTTTCAGGTAACGGTGCGCACGGAGGTCGAAAAGAAGAAGAGCGAACAGCCGCTCGTGTTCAAGGCAAGCGTCGCCGGAAATAACGGTCGCGTGGATGTCGTCCAAGGTGACAAACAGTACAAGACCGGTGACTATCTGCTGACTTCCGACGGCGGCGAAACGTTCTGGGTCATATCGGCGAAAAAGAAGGAAGCGACGCGGTTCACCCCGGAACGACTGCGCAAGGAAATCAGTAAGGAGAAGTTCAACCTTTCCGATATTTCCCTCGCGTCGCCGACAAGTACCGGACATCGCGAGACCATTGCCGGGGAGCAGGCAGAGGCGTACCGTTCGTTATCCCGGTTTACGATCAGCGGGCGGCAACTCATCTGGACATTTCGCGTCGAGATCGAGGAAGACTGGAGCTTCTCGATGGCAGAAAATCGTGCCTCTATGCCGACGTTCAACCCGGTAGTCTCGTTCTTCGCCATGACCGGTAGCGCGATCCTGTTCAAGGACGCGACCTATGCAACGTCCGGCTACAAAAAAGCGATTCCCCCCGGTATGCCGCTCAAAGCAGTGGCGGTGACCACGACGAAAGAAAAGAAGAAGCGCGAGGTCGAAACAACCACCCTCCTTTGCGACGCCCCCGTAGCGACGCCGATTGACGCTTCCCAGTTCGCGATCCCCGAAGGCATCAAGCGGAAGGAGTAGCGTACCAGAAGCCCTCACCCCACCCCCCTCTCCCTCCGGAGGGAGAGGGGGGTGGGGTGAGGGCTTCTGGTACGCTACTCCTTCCGCTTGATGCCTTCGGGGATCGCG
>JACMIS010000776.1 GCA_014381035.1 Armatimonadota bacterium | reverse complement strand
GCTCGGTAGGTGACGTGCTGGCGAAAGTCATCTACGACGAGAAATAGAAACGTATAGACCACGATGAAAACCCGGCGGGCACTCGCCGGGTTTTTTCTTTTCAGGGGTTTCACCCACCGGTAGAAGCCGAACGGCTTCTACCGGTGGGTGAAACCCCCGAAAAAAACTTTTTAAAAAACTTTTCGATTTTCCTTTAGCAAGGGACATACCTTACGCTATACTGTGCTTGAAGGCGCGATTTGCGCTCCGACCTGTCGGAGCGCCTGCCGGGAACTACGCTTGTAGCAACCAGGCAAATCCATCATCGTTCGCGTCTCAGACGTTCGTACAGAAAGGAACATTCCATGTTTCACTTTTGGCATATCAATATAATGCTGCCGCAAGCGAATCTCTCGGAACCCGCCCTGTACGCCGTCGCCTTCACGGAAGAAAGAATTCTTTCTTCCCATGGTAAATGCCCGCAAGGGCTTTACCCCGCCTCGCCGCTCTCCGCCTCGGAGTGTGTACGAGCGAAACAAGGTTCCGGATCAACCGGGACCACGGTCAGAGAACTGACCGGGACCGTTGCGAGCGTGATGCTGGGTGGCAGGACATCAACACCGTTGATGAACCAGACCACCAGTAGCATGCACGGCAACCCGATTGGCAACCATGCCGGGGGTACCGGAAGCGTCGCATATCTGCAAGCAGGTATGTCGCTTCGCGGTAATGATGGCGGACGATTCGTCCGTGGTAGCCAGAAGGAAGCCAGCGCGATGGGCGCGACCGCACGTCGTAGCGCGTCGTTTATAGCCAAACAGAGCAAGTCGTATCCATACGGCAACCAACTGTTACAAGGCTAGGACGACGGCACAACGCGCAGACAAAGTAGATCGGTTCAGCCGATTTACTCGCGCGGAGCGAATGCCCTTGAAGAAGGCACCGTTCTTTCCGTTTCGCAAATAACACACAACCGGATAAAGGCGCGAACTGAGTCGGCGCAGGACGGAAGGCGTCTGCGTATCAGCAAGCGACACTTCCGCGACTATTTTTTGGGTGTATTCAGGGCTACCTGGCTCCGCACCGAAAACAGTCACCGATCACTGTAACCGATTTTCGTTTCGCGCCGGAAAAGACGCCGCAGGTTTTTAGCACAAAACCCGGCTTTTCTCCCCCGGTTCGAGAACAACAGAGCAAAAACAAATCCATATCATTTTGGTGTGCGTTCGCTCGGGACAAATGGGCATCGCCGATTTTCCCGGTCCGGTTGTACCGGAATCAGACCGCCTTTCCTCACAAAGGGGGCAGACTGTTTCCGAAACGTAGGATGAGCCGAATCAGGAGGTTTCTCCGTTCGCTTATCCCTACCAGATATAACCAGTCTCACGCGAAAAAACACGGGAATAGTGCGTCTACACTCGGGGGGCAATACGTCTCCACGACTGCCACGCCGACCCGACAAATCACCGAACACCGATAGACCATTTGTTTTCCGCTCCTGACAATACCTGGAGAGTGGATAACTGATGAACGCTTTACTTATTCGCGCACGAAGGGGCGACCCTGTCGCGCAAGATCAATTGCGGCAGGCGTTGCGCCCGCGCCTGGAGTCGCTCGCGGGATACTACGCGGCACGAACCGGCATGGATGCCGCCGACCTGTTGCAGGAAGCCTGGGTCGCGGTGTTTGAGGCATTGCCCGGGATTGACTTGACCATCGGCACGCCGACGCAGTACTTGTTGAAACATGCCCGATGGCAGATTCTGGACCACATTCGGTGGAACAAGCGACGCTCGCACGAGACGCTCGACGACTTAGTGGTGGAAACGCCCGAGATCGCCGAAAATTCGTTCGGAACGGCGGTCAATCGCGCTCCGGCGGCGGGCGACGTTGAGACCCGGATGTTGATTGACGACCTGGAAAGCCGCCTGAACGCGAAACAGAAAGAGATCCTGCACGGACTCTTGGACGGTTTCACGTGGCGACAGATCGGGGATTCGCTCGGTTGCACCTCGGCGAACGTTGCGTACCACGTACGCGGCATTCGACAGGCGTACTCCGAACTGGCGGGGATGCCGGAAGGTGCCCCCGGCGGTGTCGGAAAAGCAACCGCGATGGTGGCATAGAGAAAAGGGGACCATACATGACAGACATGCCACCCGTGCCCCGGAATAATCGTAGTCGAGACTACAAAAAACGCGCCAGGCGATTCAATCGCCCGGCGCGTTTCCTTTGGTCCAAAACAAAAGCGAAGTCGGTCGCTCTTTACCGCCCGCCCGACCCCACCTCTTCCGAAAATTACCGTGTAAACCTTTACTAAAGTTGTGCTAACTGTCGATGCGCCATCGCCGCATCGAATACGAGCGTTTTGAATCGCAACCGTTCCCGTGAACCCGATTCGCCGCATCCCGCATGCCGTATACAACATACACCGATTGAAAAAAGTTCGCGGAAAATTTCCGGGCAGGTTGTTGGGTGGTTAGGTTATGGGCGACCGGGGATGGTCTCCGATACCGCCGTGTCCGCCAGAAAACCGAACGATCTTTCCCACTTGAAGAGTATGCGCCGTAACTGCCGGGTACCCACTTGTGCGTGGGAACTGTCCCCTGTCCCTGAACCCTCAACCTAACCGCCCAACAATCCGACCCATTACTCATCGTGCCATACGGTCAGCAGTAAAACCGGAAGCGAACTCTGTGGAGAGTCGGGGGCGGGGGCGTAGGTGTGCCGCTCCGCGCAATAGAAGGTCGCTGCGTCCCCTTCATTAAGTAGATACGGGCGACCCGCGACGGTCAAGCAGGCTTTCCCGGAAAGGCAAAAAACAAACTCCTCCCCCGGATGCGCGTTTGGAGTGGTCTCGTCCCAGAGTCGCAGGAGAGACGAACGCATCTTCCCGCGCGGCATGCGGCACGCAAGTGACGCAACGAAGCCGCGCGGGCTGGTTTGTGTCCCGACCTTCGGGGTCGGGTGCGGGCCGGGATCGCCGTCTGTCGCGCCGCAACTGGGAAGCGGCGGGGGACCGCCGGTGTCGGATTCGTCGCCGGGGAACGGGTCGCCCATCCCGGGGTAGGGCCACCAGACTTCGTCGGTGCGGCGGTGCAACACCACCGCTTCGCCCTCCTCCGGTTCCGGGAGAAGTAATCGCGAAACATACACATCCAGGGCGCGGCAAACACGGTCGAGCGTGCGTCCCGACACGGTCAACCCTTTTTCAACGCGCAGTATCGTATTCTTATCCACCCCGGCTTTGTCCGCCAGGTCGCGCACCGACAAGTTTTGCTTCAAACGCAGACGCTGGATACGCGCACCTACCGTTGCCGACAATAGTTCAGTGCTATCAGGCACTATCATAGTAAAACCTTCCTCGCTCTGTTTTACCAGAGCCGAAGCGTGAGACATTTCGACGACCCCCCCGCTTTCATAAACTCGGAAAGCGGAGTCAAGTGTGTCGTAAAGCCCCAGCCGAACAGTTTTTCACGCAACGTGCTCGACGCGGAGTTCACAACGACATGTTCTCCGACCCCGACCGCGTTGCACGCGAACGCGGTCGCATCGGTGTCGGGGACCGCGTACAACTTCGCGCCGGGGACGGTCGCCGCCACTTTTGCCTGACTTTCGGCGTCGAACGCGGGCGGGTACCACAGAACATACCCGCCGAGTAACGGACAGAAACAGGTATCGAGATGATAGAAGCGGGGATCGACGAGCCGCAGGGATACCACGTCCGCGCCGAACGCGGCGGCGAGAAACGGGTGTGATTCGGGATCCGTGCGGAACCCGTGCGCGGCAAACAAAAGCGGTGTCGGTGTTTCAACCTCGTAGAACAGCGCGTCTCCGGCACCTTCGAACGCGACGCCATCCGGCGAATCGCGGATTTCGTATCCAGCTTCGATCAGCGATGCCCGGTAGAACGGTTCCTCGCCCTGCCGTTCCGGATGGCGGAATCGTGCCGGGACCGCGACCCCGTTCCTGACAGACGCGGCGTTCGCCGTGAACACAATGTCGGGCAGACCCGGTTGTGGTGAGACCAGCACCGTTTCCACGCCCAGAACTTTTGTCAGAACCCCGTGCAGATAGCCCCATTGCTCCCGCGCCAGACCCCCGAGGACTCCCCCGAGTTTGCCTTCCATCCACGGATTGATGACATACTCGACGCCGAAATATTCCGGCGCACACATCAAGATTCGGTACATTTTCATCTACTTTCTTTATCTGCCAGACGGCGTTATATTCGCTTATTCGAACAACGCCCGCGCCGCTGCGGGTGCCATCTTTTCGTTGCTATGCCCGACCCCGGGAACCGTCGCCATCCGCCAGTTTAAGGGCATCTTGTCGCGTTCCGCCGTGCGTTTCGCCATTTCGTAAAAGTATTTGCCGCGCTCGAATCGCGTCATTCCTTGTTTATCGGCTTCCGGGGAATGGTACAGATCGGGATCGTTCGGATCGGTGTCTGCTTCGCCGAGTAACACTGTCAGCGGTTGCGCGAAAATAGCCCGCCGCGTCGCTTCCGCTTCGTCGGGCGTCCCGGTGTACGAAAACGGATAAGCGTCCTCGGTTTTCGTGGGCAGGGTGTAATACCCGGCGTTCGCCGCCACCGCCCGCACGATCCGCGCCGTCGGCAAAAACTCCACTAACCTATGTACGAATTGTCCGCCCGCAGAGTGTCCGTAGATATGGTATCCCTTCACGGGATTGCCCGTCGTTTTCTGGTAAAAGCCGAAGAGCCGTTCCACAATCCCGAACGTCCACGCCTGCGTCGGAACCGGCGTTTTATCGTCCTGCCCACGCACGTTACCCCGGTTGTACATGCCGCCCGGAAAATCGCGGCGCGTAAACTCCGGCACCATCAGCAGGACACGGTACTGCTCTGCGAGAGGAATCCATTTGTCGCGGTACTCCGCGCCGTTACGCAGGGTGCCGTGCATCACGAACAGGACCCGTTCCGTCTTGCGCGGGTCCACGCTCGCGGGGCGATAGGTGTGTACCGGAATTCGCACTCCGGCATAGGGCGAGCCTTCCGGCTCGACATAGGCGAAGCCGCCTTTGCCGGTTGGGAAGGAAGGTGGGTTCTGTGGCAAAGGTGGCGTGCCTGCCCCGAAGGCGAAGCTCGCCCTCGCCAGCACGGCGAAACCGGTAAGCAGGGAACGACGCGAGAGGGCAAGTGCCGGTTTCGCCGGAGGAACGTTCATTTGTTTTTCAACTCCGCGAGACGGACGGTTTGACCGGAAAGCAGTACGCGCATTCGCACATCGGTGCAACCGAGGCGATTTTGTGCGTCGGTTTGAACCGGGGCGGCGGCGCGGATGGTCACGACTTGACCTGCGCCGACGGTCAGCGTCGCTTTTTCCAGGTCCGCGACAAACCAGCCGTCCTGCTCCACTCCGAGGGCAACGAATTGCGGGTTCGAGAGCACCATATCCACGCTCCGTTGCGTGCGTTCGCGGGCGAGAAAGTGTGTGTCCACGAGAAATCCGGGCAGGACCCCGATGCCGGGACCGCTCCCGACACTGTTTTTAACCAGTTTGGTACGGTCCTCGTCTTCGGTCGGACGAATCCCGCTGTAGCCGGTCGGCATCCACTCGCCGCAAAGCGACGCTCCCGCCGACGATCCGCCTCCGGCCCCGCCCCGATCAATGATTTGCCGCAAAGCGGCCGCTACGGGTGTGCCCGCGAACATCTTCATGAATCGGTTCTGGTCGCCACCGGGAACCCAGTAGCCACGTGCCGATTTTAGTTTTTCGAGAAGCTCGGGGAGCGAGGATTTATCGGAGTCGGTGACACGGGCGACATACACGTTCGTCGCCCCATTCTCCTTGAGCCACTCCGCGCTCCGCTGCCCTTTCTCAATCGCGCTCTCCGACACCTGACCCAACACCACAATCGGTGCGGACAGCGAACCGACACGCTTCAAAAACGTGCCGGTCGCGTCTTTGCCGGTACTGCCTCCGCCATGAACGACAAGATGACCTTTTGCCATGCGACTAACGCGCCCTGCTTTCTTTTTCCGGCGAAACCGGAGTCGGGGTCGCGGATTGATCTCCGCAAGCCGTTCCCACCAATAAAACCCCGGCAGCTACAAAGGTTAACAACACGCGAAGTTGCCGCCGTCGCCACAGCAAATACATCGGGATCAATACCCCCCGTAAAAGTGACGATAATATTTCGTGCCGTCCGGCGCGGTATCGATCCGATAGAGTGTTTCCGGGCGGAAAGCTTTGGCGTGACCATCCGCGAAGGCAGTGTTTACCCATCCTTTCGGGCGTAAGTTGGATGCACCAATATCAACCCCCTGTTCGCGCAGGTGGCGCGTCCGGATATACTCGGGACCGTTAGTACCGTTTCGGAAGACCCCATGATCCCAGGAGCGGGACTCGACAACCAGAACCATATCGGCGGGTCGCTTAATGTCGGCTTGTGTCAAGCTATCAACGACGCAGGGGAGAAGTTCGGGAAAACGCGGGGTACCGGTACCACCATACGCATACCCGCCGACTCCGTCATAGATAGCTGTTTGAAAGTCAAATTCGTTTTCATACTCATAGGGCTCAACTGTCCCTGAGTATGCTTTGCCGCGTCCCGGCATACCATAGTCCCAGATCGGTCCTTTGCGCGATGGCGGAGTGCCGGATGTGATCGAACCGAGATACGCGCCCGCCTCATCCGGGTTGGGGGTCGAATCGGGTTCGTTTCTGACTTTCGTGGAAGGGCATACGAATATCTGCGTGTTTTTCACGTAAGGCTGAATATTGGAAACCCATGTAACATCATACAGACGGGCAGGGGCTACCGCCGGATTCGTCGGGTTGATGTCGCTCGTAGCAAGAATGAACATTTCATCGTAATCCTGGCTATACTGCATCTGGGCAAGTCCCAATTGCTTCATGTTCGCCAGGCACGATGTTTGTCGTGCTTTTTCGCGGGCTTGCGCGAACACGGGAAACAGGATCGCGGCGAGGATCGCGATTATGGCTATCACGACAAGCAGCTCGATCAGTGTAAATGCCGAGCGGTTGCGGCGGCGTGTGAAGTCTGAAAACATGGATAAAATCCTCCTGAACCAACGTTTATAATCCGTTTATCGGGTTCGACGAAATTTGTAAAGAGTACGGATTGCCTCCGTGCTCTATGGACGATGTTCTTGAGAGGATCGCGACGTTGCGAGAAACAAAACTGTTATTTCAGACTGTCTTATTTCAGACTGTCGGAACGATGTGAGTGTATCCGTATTTCAGCAGTCTGTCAAGAACACAAACAAAAACCGGAGCGATTTATTTCGCTCCGGTTTTCGTCTGTTTCTAACGACCTTCCGAAGTACGTCCGGGGGAAGTTGGTTGTCCTGGCGTGACTGGCTGGGCACGTTTCGCACGCCCGTTGCTCCCGGTATCTGGTTCGTTGCGACCTGGGTCGCCGGGATATTCTTTCGGGCATCCCGACAACAATGCACCTGCAACGGCAAACATTGCGATACCACAAAGAAGACAGATAGATTTCTTCGCTTTCATAATGTTTATTCCGGTGCGTACTGATATTTGTACGCTTTCTGCCCATTCTTTAACGTGATAGTGTCGAAGAACTGTTCCGTTTTCATAGCCTTGACGTGACCGTCCGCAAAGCCGACTGCACCGAAACCAATCAGATACTTGACAGTTCCGCCCGACGGATAGTTTTTTGCACCGTCGAAGGTGTAACGACCGGCGAAATTGAATCCCTCGAAGTTCGGACCGAGACTCGGTGGAAGGGCATCAATCGGGGCAGGGTATACATTCACGCACATGAAACCATAGTCATAGCCACGCGCATCGAATACCAACGCAGTCTCTGAGGGACGTGCTATCTCGCTTTGGGTGCGTGATGGAGTAGATCGGTTCTCAGCGTTCGTACCCATACCACATTTATCTGTGTTTCCGAGATAGGCGGCACCCCCGCCCCAGTTTTCGTAACTATATCCCCCGATTCCCTCGTACAACGCCGATCCATACGGAGTAGCCCATGAACCAGGACCATCTGTCCCTGCGTATGTCTTCCATCGAGGAAGCATGGCGTAGGAAAAAATGATTCCTCTACTACTTCTGGCACCAGTCAGAATGGGATCATCCTGGTTGGTTGCGTTCGGGGAGTAGAACACACGAGTGCTTTTCACGTAAGGTTGTAGGAGATACATCCAGGAAGTATCGTAGTCTATACCATCCGCCGCATCGGAGCGGGATGTTTCCGACACGGACGGGGAGAAGGTCTCGTCATAATCCTGTGCATACATCAAGTGTGCCTTGAGCATCTGATTCACGTTGCTTATAGACGATGCTTTGCGAGCTGTATCACGTGCTTTGGCAAAGACGGGAAACAATATCGCGGCGAGGATGGCGATAATAGCAATAACAACAAGCAGTTCGATGAGTGTGAAGCCGTGGTGTCCTAAGCGTTTATACGAATAGGGAAGCATACAAAGACCCTCCTGAGTCAAGCATATCTGCTCAGATGCAGAAAACGATAATGAATAAGTGCCCCGCAAGCAAAATGCGAAGCGTCCACAATTAATTGAAGGTACGCGTCAGTGCGTCCCGACAGAATATTATATACCATTTAAGACTGTCGGAATATGGAGATTATAACGGGGTTACACCTCGGTGTCAAGTGGATTTTCAGTCGAAAAATCATCTCAAGAATTATGGAGTAGTAGTTGGGACCTGCGCGTTTCGAATGCGATGGGCTGAGCTACTTTTTGCCTTTGAACCATCCTATAAAACCCTTGCCGCGTGGCGCCTCGGGCACTACATCGGTGGAGGGGGACTCGTTGGGTATGCTTGGCAGCGTATCCGTCGAAGGGGTGAAGCGACGTGGGGCGCGGATGATGGCTTCGGTAAGCAGAATCTCTTGTTCCGCGCTGAATACCGGATACTCGCGGCGGAGATATTCCAGTAAAGACTGCGCCTGAGTCGCATCGCGCAAAGCCGCGCCACTCAGCGCGGCGGTGACATTGCGACGACGCTCCTGGCGTTCGGGTTCGGGGACCGAGCGGTTCAAATATAGTGCTGCCGCCAGTTGCTTCAAAGCGTCCGGGACCAGCTCGTCTTCCTGAGCGTGTTTCGCCTCCAGGTAAAGCCGTGATTCCCGGGATACCTGCGCGAACGCGCTTACCACGTCGGGCGTGATATTCGGGAGACGGCTACCCAGCGCGGCAAGGGCACGGACCGCCTTGATCTGATCTTCTCCGGCGAGTTCCTTGGCGCGGAGCAACATTCGCTTCGCGGCACGCTCACACTGCTTCGTGGGATCGTCCACCCCCTGGGCAGGGAGCACCGCTATCAAACGCCGTGCCGTACGCTCGGCTTCCACGCCGTTGTCCATCCGCAAATGCAGCACCAGAAGGCGGAGCAGTGCGTCGAAGTCGGCGTAGTCCTCCACGGCATCGTTCGTTATCGCTTTTTCCAGCGAAAAGATCGCTGCGCCGAACTGCCCCGATTTCTCGTACAGTCGCGCGAAAAGCATGTGCGCGTCGTGGTAGTGCGGGTTCAGACGGATCGCCGCGCTGATGACCTGCTCGGCATCGTCATACCGCTCCTGCACAAATAAACACCGGGCGAAGCGGTAGTGCAACGTTTCATCGTGCGGGCGCTCTTCCAGGAGGCGGCGGTATTGCCGTTCCGCCCCCGCGAAATCATTGAGGCGGGTCAACACATGCGCGAGCAGGATACGTGGGCGAGAGGAGTCGGGAGCAAGGGCGACAGCGGCTTTGAGCAGGCTGAAGGCTTTTTGCGGGTCGCGTTCGGCGGCGGCGGCGGCTTGATCCGAAAGCACCTCGACGCGCCGACCGGCGTCGCGTAACTGGTCATACTCGCGCCGTCTTTTCGGGTCGGCGAGCACGCTCCCCGCCTTTTGAAAACGGTGGTATGTTTCCGGATCGCTTTCCGGGCGTACCTGCCGGACAAGCCGGTAGTAGGCGCGTTTGATCTCGTCGGCGGTCGCGTTTTCCGCGACGCCTAAAATGGTGTAGAAATTATCCCCCTGGTTCGAACCGCTCATACCGATATTCGCCATCAATGCAGTGCTTCTTCCTTCATTTTACCGGGTAATAGTACAGGTTGAAATCGTTTTCTTGCTACTCTCGCTTCGTTGGACAGTGGATACTGGTCTATTAGTTCCTGCAAATACAGTGCCACGTCTCTTTGTTTGTTTTTTATTTTTTGTGCACGCTCTGCGGCACGGAGCAAACCCAGCGGCGCATAGGGAGAGGTTGGCGAATCGGTGGCGATCTTTGCCCAGAAGCGCGGCGCGTTGGTGTCTCCCGTAGTATCGGCGATTTGCGCTCGCAAGAGCAGGGTGTGCGGTAAAAGATAGGTGTTCTTGCCAACTTCCGTAGCACGGTCCACGAGAAAAGCGGCGGTCCCATATCGTTTCTCGCGGAAGGCAGAGCGGGCATCGTTATAATAACGCCGTGCGAGTCGTTCGGGATACGGGTAGGGGAATGGGGAGGGAGCGAGGAGGGAAGAGGAGGGAATAGTCTTTGGAGCGGCACGCCCAACGGGCTGGCGAGTAGGTGCTCTCTCCGAACTGTTCCGGGATCGCACGAACGGCGTCGGCGAGGGGTGGGGGAGCAGATAGAACCCGATTGTCGCGCAGGCTGCCCCGAATGCGGCATAGCGTGCGGCAGTGAGCCATGTCGCCTTTTTTCGCAGCGAGTCACCGGTCGCGCAGAGTCGTAACAACTCCCGTGTAGCGGGTGTATCGGGGCGTAAAAGTAGCTCTGCGGCGAAAAAGCGTCCTTCTTTGGCATATGCTAATGCGGTCTCGTACCTATCGGCGTCCTCGTCAGTAACGGGAGGGTCGGCGGCATGTATCAAACGGGACAACTCACGCCAATTGCGGGTGTCGGCAAGACCGAGCGACGCGGCGAGGCGCAAGTTTTCCCGTGCGTCGGTGAATTTTCCCGCGAGCGCGTCCTCACGGGCATCCGCATATGCTTTCGCGCCGACGCGGAGCAAAAGACGGACATCGAATTCCGTCGCGCCGCACCGCAAGCAGTTGCCGCCAGGTCGCTCCCCGGCGACACCGCACACGAGACAGTGCAGTACGGGGGCAGTTAACAGATCGAGCGGCGCATCAGTCACGGTTGGTTCTACGATAACACGTCTGGCAATAGTTGGGCAACAGGCTGGGGTGGTTGGGGCGTTAGGCTACTCGGTTGCCGGGTATCAGGCATTTCGTTGTCCAGTCACCCGGTTTAAAAATAAACGAACAAACTATCGCGCCCGATACACTAAACGTAGCGAATGACAGCACTGCTACCCATTGTTCTGGAGGCGAGCCTACGCAAACGACTGCGCGAGAACGACCGTGCGGCGTTTGAAGCCGTGGTCAAAGCACGCTACGTCGCCGTTTACCGGCAACTTTATTATCTGACGGGTGGTGACGAAACGCGTGCCGCGGATCTGACGCAGGAAACCTTTGTCGCGGCGTGGCAATCGCTTTCGTCGTTCGACGGGCGGTCGGCGATAGGCACCTGGCTACACACTATCGCGGTCCGCGTCTGGTATCGCACCGTGCGGGAAGGGGAACGTCGTGTTTCTCCCATACCGCTTGCGGAGGCACTCGCCGAACTTCTCGCCGATCCCGCCGCCGTGGACCCGGCGCGAAACATTGCCGTCGCGTCGGAGCGGGCGACTCTGGAAGCCGCCGTCAACGCCTTACCGCCCGCATACCGTCATGCCGTATTGCTGTTTTACCGCGAGGAAATGCGCTACCGCGAGATCGCTGATGCCGAAGGAATCGCCATCGGGACCGTGAAGTCGCGCCTGTCTACCGCGCTAAAACTCCTGCGCGAACGTCTCGCCGACCGAAAGGAAGAACTGCTATGAATCGAAATACCGTTCCTATGCCCCCCGACGATCTGTTGGCGCGTTGCCTTGACACCATCCCGGCGGCGACGACTATTGAGGCAAACACCGATTCCGTGAGCGGAGAATCCGGCAACAGGACGAGCCGCCTGTCCCTGGACACCGCAAGTCGCCGCCGTCTTCTGTGGCTTGGCGGTGCGGCGGCAGTGCCTGTTCTCAGCCTCCTCTTCATCCTTCCGATACACCGCATGAACAACTCTGAAACGTCGCTCAAACAGGACGTACTATCCCCATCCAAGAATGCGTCGGTTCCTTATGTGCGGATTCACAAGTGGGAACGTCAGATGATGCGAGACGGTTTGACAACCCCGGACTATCGAGTCGTGATCTACGACGGTAAGCGAGGAAGAAGCGAATGGCAGACGGATGATCATTATCAAACTATAAAAACTCCTACGGACAGAACTCCGTCCGCTTCGATCCACGCGAACAACGGTTTGTACTACACCGAGTACCATCGGGCGGGGAGATACTGCTCGATCAAAAAACGGAAGCGTACGACACGAGACGGCCTGTCCGGGTATGACTGGGCGCGAAATCCGAGAGCACTTGCTTCCTATCACCCTGGCGGCAGATTGGTGAAAACAGAAACTGTACTCTGGCAGGGAAAGAATGTTGAAAGGCAGGAGTATACAGGGATTACCGACGAGCATCAGGCGATGAAGATACAGGAACTGGATATACGTCAGGCGGCGGTCACACAGCAGTTGAAGG
>JACMIS010000775.1 GCA_014381035.1 Armatimonadota bacterium | reverse complement strand
TGGACGCGCCGGAAGAGACGCCTGAACCGTCGTTCCCGCTTGTCACGCCCGAATTCGCCCAGTCCTTCGCGGACGAATGGATCGCGGCGTGGAACGCGCACGACCTGGGACAGATTTTGAGCCATTACGCCGACGATTTCTCGATGGCGTCGCCGTTTATTCCCGGGATCGTCGGGGAACCGAGTGGACGATTACAGGGAAAAGAAGCGGTCGGTGCCTACTGGGAAACCGCTCTGGGGCGATACCCGGACCTGCGATTCGTTCTGCATAAGGTCTTTTGCGGCGCGGATACCGTCGCCGTTTTGTATGAATCGGTCGGCGGACGTACCGCTATCGAACATTTCCGCTTCGACGCCGCCGGGCTGGTGTGCGAGGCATCCGGACAATACGACCGCATCTAATCGCGGCAAGGAAAGTACCCATGAGTTTAACCGAATTACCGATCCGATATGATCCGCAGGCTACCGAGGCGACTATCTATGCGCAATGGGAAGCGGCGAACTGTTTTCGCGCCACCGCCGATGACAACCCGAAGCGGTACTGCGTGACGATCCCGCCGCCGAATATCACCGGTGCGCTGCATCTCGGGCACGCGCTGAACCATACCATTATGGACACGCTCGGTCGCTGGAAGCGGATGCTCGGCTACAACACCCTGATCCTGCCGGGGACCGACCACGGCGGGATCTCGACGCAGAGCGTGGTGGAAAAACAGATCGCCAAAGACAAACTGACGCGTCAGGACCTGGGGCGCGAAAAGTTCGAGGCGCGGGTAAACGAATGGGCGGACGAGTACGGCGGCATTATCTTAGGGCAGTTGCGCCGCCTCGGTTGCGCTTACGACTGGGAGCGGACCCGCTACACGCTGGACGAATCCTACGTGGACGGCATTATGACCGTTTTCGCGCGGCTGTACGAAACGGGCTACATCTATCTCGGCAGGCGCATCGTGAACTGGTGTCCGTTCCACCGGAGCGCGATCTCCGACATCGAAGTCGAACCGGAAGAGGAGAAGAGTTTCCTGTACCATATCCGCTACGATTTCTCGGACGGTAGCGGGAGCGTGACGGTGGCGACCACGCGTCCGGAAACCATGTTCGGCGACTCGGCGGTGGCAGTGAACCCGGACGATGAACGGTACACCGCGCAGATCGGCAAACTCCTGTGCCTTCCCATCGTCGGGCGTGAGATCCCGCTGATTGCGGATGATTTCGCGCAGAAAGAGTTCGGGACCGGTGCGGTGAAGGTGACCCCGGCGCACGACCCGAACGACTTTGAGTGCGGGCTTCGTCATAATCTGGAGCAGATCGTGGTGATCGGCGAGGACGCGCACATGACGGCGGCAGCGGGCGCGGATTACGTCGGGTTGGACCGTTTCGCGGCACGGAAAAAGGTGCTCGCCGCTCTGGAAGCCGACGGTTTTCTGGTACGCGTGGAAGATCATATCAAGCGCGTGGGGCGGTGCGACCGGTGCAAAACCGTGGTGGAACCGCTTCTGTCCCGGCAGTGGTTCTGCAAAATGGGCGGCACCGATATGGTAAACCGCGCCATCGAAGTGGTGCGAAACGACGAAGTACGCTTCGTGCCACCGCGCTACAAGGACACGTACCTGCGCTGGATGGAAAACCTGCGCGACTGGCCCATCTCCCGCCAACTCTGGTGGGGGCACCGCATGCCGCTCTGGCGTTCCGAAGGCTCCGACCCCGGCGAGCAATCGTCTTATGTGGTGGCACTCACGGATGCCGAGGCGCGGCAGAAACTGAACAGCCCGGACATAATCCAGATAGACGACGTTCTCGATACCTGGTTCTCGTCCGCGTTGTGGCCCTTCGCGACGCTGGGCTGGCCCGCCGAGTCCGAACAGGCGAAGCGCGACCTCGCGTACTATTACCCGACCGACGCCCTGTTCACCGCGCAGGAGATTCTGTATCTCTGGGTGGCGCGAATGATCATGATGGGTGAGGAGTTTATAGACGCCAAGCCGTACAGCGACGTGTATATCCATGCGACTATCCTCGACGAAAAAGGGCACCGCATGTCGAAAACGAAAGGCAACGGTATCGACCCCGTGGACCTGATCGAACTATACGGCGCGGACGCGGTTCGCTTCGCCCTCGCCCGCGAAGCCGGTCAGCGTCAGGACATGCGGATCAAACCGATCAAGGACGGCAAGCAAGAGCAGGTGGAACTCGCCCGCAACTTCGCCGGCAAGATCTGGAACGCCAGCCGTTTCGTATTGATGAACCTCGGCGATTTCCGTCCAGCGGGAAGAACGGAGCCGCCCGCCCGAACGTTGCAACTGGTAGACCGGTGGATCATCTCGCGCCTGAATGCGACGACGAAGATCGTGAACGATTCGCTGGCGACGTACAATCTGGATGACGCCGCCCGCGCTTTGTACGAGTTCTTCTGGGACGACTTCTGCGACTGGTACGTGGAAGCCGTGAAGCCGCGTCTGGCGGGAGATGGCGCGGATCAGGCGAAAGCGGTGCTCTGGTTCACGCTCGAAAGCAGTCTGCGATTGTTGCACCCGATCATGCCGTACCTGACCGAAGCGATCTGGCAGACGGTGCCGGGGGCGAAGGAAGTGGCGGGCAAGGAGTTCCTGATGTTCGCACAGTTCCCGGAGCCAGATCCGGCGTACTGGCACCCGGACGCCGAACGGGACTTCCCGGTGCTACAGGACACGGTTCGGGCGATTCGCAATCTACGCGCCGAGAACAGCATCAAAGGCTCGGGCGGCGAAGTGTTTATCGCGTTCAACGACGAAGCAAATCGCGCCCTGCTCGCCGACGCCGACAACGCCGCGCTGGTGCGCTCGCTTGCCCGTGTGGAGACGATAACACTCGCCGAAGGACCGACGGACGGCTATCTGGCGGCGACGAAATACGGCACGGTGCGTCTGCCGCGCCCCGAAGTCTCCGCCGAAGAGTTGGCACAGGAGCGGGCACGCATCGAAAAAGAGCTGGCGAAAATCGAGAAAGATAAAGCCGGTTTGACCGTCCGACTGGAAAACCCGGAGTTCCTCGCCCGGTCCCCGCAACCCGTGGTCGAAAAAGCGCGGGCACAAGCGGCAGAACTCGACGAAAAGCGGACGAAACTCTCGGAGCGTCTCGCGCAAATCGTCCAGTAGTCCCGCTTCTCCATGCACATCTTCCGGCACGGGCGTATACTATGCCCGTGCCGGAAATTCCCATGTCCCAAACGCCCGCCTCGCAAAACAGTTGGTCGAACCCTGCAACTCCGCCTGTGCCCCGACAACCGCCTGTAATGCAGACTGCCGACCCGACCCCGTCACCCAAACGGCGTCGAAACGCTGGCACCATCATTTTGGGCTTTCTCGCCCTCCTCGTTACCAGTGGGATAGCATGGGTGGTCTCGATTTATACCGCTTCTCCGAACATCGCTATTCCGTCGCGCCCCCCGGCTCCCAATCCAAACGGATTTGAATCTCTGAAAATGGCGGGCAAAAAAGCGGTACGTAAGGACGATGTGGGTGATGCCATCGCCCGAACTCCGAAAAAGAAATGGACTCTGGAGCAGAAAAGAGACCTGGTTCGTGCAAACAGCGCGGCACTTGGTGCCGCCCGTTCTGCATTGCGGCTTCCTTATACCGAAGTGAACCGTTACGTTTCCGCAACCATTCCGTTCCCACATTACGCCGATTTCCGTAACCTCGCCCGCCTGTTCATGCTTTCAGGGAACGTTGCGTGGGCCGGCGGGGATCGCCGTGATGCTGCGGACGAATATTTGAATGCCGTGACGGTGGGGCGGCGACTTCCGCACCGGACGATTTTGATAGGCGCACTGGTCGGTCTGGCTTGTGAGGCTATCGGGCGACGCCCCCTTTGGGATCATGTGGACCAAATGGATGCCGAAACTGCCACGCACTGTCTTCATCGCTTGAACGCTCTGCAGGCGGAACTGTTGCCGTTCGCGGCTACCCTTGAAGAAGAATCTTACACCGCACAGCATACGATAGTCGAAAGTTACGAGCATCCGGAACTCCTGACCGACCCCGACGAATCGGAGGATAGGCAGGATGAGACTTATGGGAACGTATTTCTGTACACAAAGATCGTGCCGAGACGTGTGGTCCTGGATGCGCTACGTGAGTACATGGATCAACTGATTGCACAAGCGAAGCGGCCGTATCCGATCAGCAAGACGGCTCCCCCGTTACCGAAAGAAACTCTGGCAGCAAGCCTCGTCCCTGTTTACACAGACGCTCGGGCTAAGTTCGTCGGCAACGAAGCGGGAGATGCCCTTTTGCGAACCGCGCTTGCCCTGCGCATCTACCGTCTGCGAACCGGTGCGTATCCCGCCAACCTGCCCATTCTGGTCACCGCGAAAATCCTCCCTGCTGTTCCCGATGACCCGTTCGCACTACCGGGAAAACCGCTCCGATACCGGTTACTATCTTCCGAGAAATATCTGCTATACAGCATCGGCCCGGACAGCGTAGACGACAAGGGGAAAGGCATCGAAGGTAAAAACGATGCGGGTAAGACCGTGCGCACGGTGGATGTGGCGGTCAAAGGGGACATGGTTGCTGGTTGGTACACATATTGAAATTGAATCGGCGGGCGCAGGTCGCGTCGTCTCTGGCGGGAAACAATGACGCTCCGTTGGGACGAGGTTGAAATTTAATCTTCCGTTAATGGTTTGTTAACATGCGGTGGGAATAACCGGGGTGTGGCGTGCAAAAAACATATCATTCGTCACGCCGCGATAATACCCGGAGGAAACCTGCCATGAAGAATATCAAACTGCGTCTTTTACTGTCGGTTCTGCTGTCCGCCTTGACATTCGCTCTGATTACGACGGGGTGCAACGAAACCCCGACTGATGAAGCATCTCCGGCAGCCGCCGCGTCTACCGCTCCTTAAGAGCCTGTTGATTCCCGTCTCCTGCCAGGGAGACGGGAACTCGATCACACGCAACGCTATTGTCCCCTATACGACTCTTTCTGCCCGATACCGCAACTAAATACATTCTCTCTCCGTCTTATTGGGCATGAACGAATTCCCGTCGCAAAACAGTTGGTCGAAACCGCCTGTCCCGGCTCCTATCGTCCCCCAACCCGTCCCCGCACCGTCACCACAGCGACCGTCGTTCTCGAAAGCGACAAAGGTCGTTTTTGCGGTTTTGGGTAGTTTCGCGGCGGTGTTTGTGGTGATTCTCGCGGTCTACATCGGAGCACTGGCAACATCACCGCAAGTGGTTGCCCCGGTGCGTCCCCCCGCACCCAAGAAAAACGGGTTCGATCTTTTGAAAGCGGCGACCGACAAACCGTTCCGCAAAGACGATGTCGCCGATGCCATCGCGACCTCCCCGAAGAAAAAATGGACTCCCGACCAGAAGCGAAAATTGATCGCGGGGAACCGTGTGGCGATACTCGCTACCCGACAAGCACTCGCGGTACCCTATCTGGAAGAAAACCGTTCCAACTCCCTGAACGATGAATTCGTCTATTATGCGAAGTTCCGTCACATGGCGCGGGTGCTGGTTCTCGCCGGGAATGTTGCGTTCGAGGAGGGGAAGCAAAAGGAAGCGGCGGATTACTATCTGGACGCCCTGACCATCGGAAGGCGCGTGCCCAACCGGACGTTTCTCATCGGACGCTTAGTCGGCATCGCGTGCGAGGCGATCAGCCGCCGGGCGATCTGGAATCATCTGGAGCGGATGGACACCGATACGGCGTTGCATTGCCTGACCCGCCTCCAGGCGTTACAAGCCGAGCATATACCGTACCATGTGACACTGGAGGAAGAAAAGTACACGGTGCTGAACATCGCCGTCGAGGGAATGAAAGACCCGAACTCAATCATAACCGGAAGTGGCAAGGATGATGAGTTGACCGAGGACGACCGGAAAGCGCGGAAAGCGTTCGGAATCTACCGAAATGTCGTGCCGCGCAAGTATGTCACCGACACGCTCGGCGCACATATGGATAAAATCATCGCGCAAAGTAAGGAACCGTATATCAAGGGCAACGACGAGCTGCCAGAGCCCAAGGAACTATACTCCCGCCTTGTCGTGCCACCGGTGCAGAAAGCGCGTCTCCGATATGTTTATTCCGAGACCGGGGATGCGTTGCTACGGACCGCGCTTGCCCTCCGCATCCACAAAGCCCGAACCGGCAAATACCCGACCAATCTTTCGGAGTTGGTCGTTGCCAAACTCCTGCCGGGCATTCCCGACGATCCGTTCGATTTTCCCGGCGCGCCGCTCCATTATCAGGTATTGCCGACCGGGAAATATCTTCTCTACAGTATCGGACCGGATGGCACCGATGATAACGGCAAAGGGATCGAGGTAAAAAGTCCCAAGGGCAAGCCCGACCGGAACGTGGTGTTGGATAGCAAAGGTGATATGGTCGCCGGGTGGTACGGGTATTGACCGTTCGGGTAGAATAGAGTCGTAACGGCAGTTATCGTCGCCTTCGAGGTATGCAGATAGTGTAAGTTTGCTTCCGAAGGTGGCACCAGGCTTTATGAACTACCCCTCGAACAGGCGTCACTTTATCCATTCGGCTATCGCATCCACAGGAGTCTTGGGAATGCATTCCACAGGCTGGGTAACCGGGGCACCGCCTACAGAAACAAAGCGGGCGGTGCGTCCGAATGTCCTCCTTATTCTTGCCGACGATGTGGGCTGGTCCGACCTCGGGTGTTATGGCGGCGAGATTCGGACGCCGAATCTGGACGCTCTGGCGCACGACGGGTTGCGATTTACGCAGTTCTATAACTCCGCCCGATGCAGCCCCTCGCGTGCCGGAATCCTGACCGGACTTCAGCCGCACCAGGTCGGCGTACCCGTTCTCGACTCGCCGCTCAACGACCGGTGTGTCACACTCCCGGAAGTACTCGGGGGGGCGGGGTATCGCACCTATATGGTGGGGAAGTGGCACCTGACCGGTGAGAGTACGCCGATAATGCGCGGCTTCGACGAGTTCTACGGGATGCTGGGCGGCTTCAACACGTACTGGGAGGAGGAGCCGTATCAAACACGGTTGCCTGCCGGTCGCCCCAAACGGACCTATGCGAAGGGTGAATTCTATTCGACCAATGCTTTCGGCGACTATGCTCTGGACTTTCTGGAGGAGGGGCGGAAGTCGAATAAACCATGGTTCCTGTACCTGTCTTTCAACGCCCCGCACTTCCCCCTTCATGCCCCCGAAGTTGCCATCCAGAAGTACGAAACCCTTTACCAGACAAAGGGCTGGGACGCGATCCGCGCGGATCGGCTCGCCCGCCAGAAGCGGCTCGGGTTAGTGCCTACCGACCTCGAACTCCCCCCGCGCGACGTCGTGCCCGCCAACTTTATCAACCGCCAGACCGGCTGGGCGGATAAAGAAATTCCCGCTTGGGACAGCCTGCCCGCCGACCGACGCGATGATCTGGCACGCCGGATGGCTATATACGCCGCCGCGACGGACATTATGGACCAGAACATCGGGCGCGTCATGGCGCAACTCAAGAAGACGGGCGAGTGGGATAACACTATCATCCTTTTTCTGAGCGATAACGGTGCTTGTGCGGAATGGGACCCCTACGGCTTCGATCAACTCGACTCTCCGAAAAACGTTCTTCACACCGGGGAGGGTTTGAAACGCGCGGGTGGTCCGGACAGCTACATCAGTTACGGGAGCGGTTGGGCGAATGCAAGCAATACCCCCTGGCGGTTGTTCAAGCACTATGCGGAGGAAGGCGGCATCCGTACGCCGATGATCGTCCACTGGCCCTACGGACTGAAGACGAAAGCCGGTGCCTTTGCGACGGATCCGGGTCACATCACCGATTTCATGCCGACGTTGGTGGAACTCTGCGGTGCGCGTTATCCTGAAGAGCGCAATGGCGTCTCGATTCTACCCACCGAAGGGGAGAGCTTGGTACCTGCTTTCCGTGGCAAATCTATCAAACCCCGTGTTTTGTGCGTCGAACACGAGGGGAATCGCATGGTGCGCGAGGGCGATTGGAAGCTGGTAGCACGGAGCGGTAAGCCGTGGGAACTGTACCATCTTCCCAAAGACCCCGCTGAAATGGTGAATCTCGCCGCACGTGAGCCGGGGCGCGTCCGCAAGATGAGCGCGGCGTGGGATTCCTGGGCAGTGCGTTGCAATGTCATTCCCAGACCGACTCCCGAGATAGCGAACCGCCCGCTGACGATACGTTGCGATGTCCTGCCGACCACGGAAGACAGTACGGGTGTTATTCTGGCGCAGGGGGGCAATCAACGGGGATACGCGCTTCATCTCAAAGCGGGAGTGCCGATTTTCAGCGTTCGGGAAAACGGAAAACTCTACGCGATTGCGGCAACAAAGGTGACGACGGGACGGTTTTCCCTGGAAGCGCGTCTCGCGAAAGATGGCGCAATGACGCTCGCGGTCGACAGGAAGGTTGTTGCACGGGGCAAGGCTTCGGGAATGATCACGGCGCAACCGAAAGACGGGCTGAGCATTGGCGAAGACACCCTCAGTCCGGTGGGAGATTACTCTGCTCCCAACTCTTTTCGCGGCAAGGTGGAGAACGTCCGTGTGGACACCGGCGGCGATGGTCCGGATGGCCGCTAACACCCCTACCCTGCGCCCCGCCCTCGTGCAGCCGTTGCCCACGGCGTTTCATGTGATGACCAAGCCCATCGGTCCGATCTGCAACCTCGATTGCCGCTACTGCTTTTATCTGGAAAAAGAAGACCTGTACGAGCAGGAGCGGCGCAAGGCGCGACCTTCTTGGGAAATGCCCCCCGAGACTCTGGAAACATATATCCGGCAGTACATCGAAGCGCAACCCGGCGGCGAAGTATCGTTCGCATGGCAGGGCGGGGAACCGACGCTACTGGGGGTGCGCTTTTTTCGCCGCGTCGTGGACCTACAAAAAAAATATGCGAACGGTAAAACCGTCACCAACGCGTTGCAGACCAACGGCACCCTGCTCACGGAGGAATGGGGAGCGTTCCTCAAGGAAAATCGTTTTCTGGTTGGTTTGTCTCTCGACGGACCCCGCGAGATGCACGATGCCTATCGCGTGGACAAGCAGGGGCACTCGTCGTTCGACCGCGTGATGGCGGGGATGGAAATCCTGCAAAAAAAGGGCGTGGAGTACAACACACTGACCGTTATTTCGCGCATCAACAGTCAGAAGCCGCTCGAAACCTACCGCTTTTTGCGCGACCACGGCTCCGGATTTTTGCAGTTCATCCCGCTCGTGGAACGCTCCGCGCAGGTCCCGTCGCAGACCGAAGATGGTCTGATCCAGCTCACGCTTGCCGCGCCGCGAGACCGTCACGCATCCGTCACCGATTGGAGTGTCCGGTCGGAAGATTACGGCACGTTTTTAACAACGATCTTCGACGAATGGGTGCGCCATGACGTGGGAAAAACGTTCGTCCAGTCGTTCGATGTCGCGCTCGGCATCTGGGCGGGCGTCGGGGCGAGTCTGTGCGTGTTCGGAGAAACCTGCGGCGACGCACTGGCGATGGAGCACAACGGCGACGTGTACTCCTGTGATCATTTCGTCTACCCGGAGTACCGTTTGGGAAACCTGAACCAGACGCCGCTGGCACAACTGGTCGCTTCCCCGCAACAGCGAAAATTCGGAACGGATAAACGCGATACGTTGCCCGCCTATTGCCGCTCCTGCGATGTCCGATTCGCCTGCAACGGCGAATGCCCCAAGCACCGTTTCCTCAAGACTCCGACCGGCGAGTGGGGACTCAATTATCTGTGCGCTGGATATAAGCGGTTTTTCACGCACATTGACCCCCACATGCGCACGATGACGCGTTTGCTGCAGGGGGGACGCGCCCCGCGAGAAATCATGGCATTAATCGCCGCCAAAGATCGGGCAGACAGCGAGGCGAAACAGGCGCACGCGTGGAAGACAGCGGGGCGCAATGATCCTTGCCCCTGCGGCTCTGAGCAAAAATACAAACGCTGTTGCTTGTCCAAGGTCGTGAAAGCGTAATATTATGAGGTGTAAGAATACTCTCAATTGAACAACACATTCCGCTTCTACACGAAGCTTGCGATCTGGCAGCACAGTACGCAATCTGCGCTGCTGTTCGTGTCGTTACGCAAACAATGGGTTAGAATCGGCACGAAAGACTTGAAGATCGCGGCAACCGCGCTGGCAAACGGTGCAACGATATTAACCCGCAATTCCAGAGATTTTGGTAAGATACCCGGACTGACAATACTCGATTGGACCGCATGAGCCGGGGAAACGCCCCCGGCTCACAGAATTCTTAGCCGTCAATCGCGTCTAAAATGAGCGATACGCCGCCGAGGATTCCCGCGTCGTCGCCGAGCTCCGCCGGGACGATGCGGGCAGGCTTCGACGAGGGAGGGGATACCATTCGCGAGGCAGGAGCGGTGGGCTATTCGTACTTGCCCGGCTCGAACGATGCTACTTCTGCGGGATGCGGGCGATGACCTTGATCTCGAATTGGAAGCCGGCCAGCCAGTTCACTCCGACGGCCGTCACGTTGGTCCGTGGCTCACGAGGAAAAGCATCCTTCATGGCCTCGATCATCGGGCCGGCACTTGCTTCGGGATCGACGAGAAACATGGTGACGTCAATCACGTCGTCGAACGTGCAGCCAGCTGCTTCGAGCACCGCCTTCAGATTGCCAAAGGCGAGCCGAACCTGGGCGTCGAGGTCGGGCTCGGGCGTGCCGTCCTCGCGGGCACCGACCATGCCGGAGACGAAGAGCAGGTCGCCGGACTGGATGGCGGGCGAATAGCCGTGCTGGGCGTAGAGGGCGTGTGGATGGGCGGGAAAGATTGCTTTACGGGTGCTCATGGTCCGGATCTCGTGGTGAACGTTGTGGGATGTTGCGATTATATAGGCGTTTGCTTCACTTCGTCAAGGCCCGTCTCGTGGTGAACGTTGTGGGATGTTAAGCGCACTGCGCTTGTCGATGCCGACCGCAGTGCCAATTACGGAGAGACTCATCGGGTCCGGTCTCGTCAAGGACGTTCTTCGTCTCGGCCAGCGGGGCAGCGTCGGTTGCGAGCTCGACCGAGAACCGAAGCGCCCCGACGGAGCACTTCTCGCGCTTCGTCTTCATCGCGATTCGGATGTCACTGTGGGTGTTGACCTGCTCGACCGGCGGCAGGAGCACCTTCGAGCGGAAGTGCTTGTACTCCGTGTACTGACCGCCGCCGACGCCGAGCAGCCCGCGCCCGTCGGCGAGACCGATCCAGCCCGTCGTGCCGACTCTGAGAAAGCGCAAGCAGTTCTCGTAGAGCGCGAGTGCCGGTCCCGAGCTGAAGCGCGTCTGGTGATATACCGCAAAGGCGGCATTGTAGTTCGCATCATTGCGCAAGCAAGGCATCCGAATCGGCACAAAGGATTTGAAAATCGCGGCAATCGCGCTGGCGAACGGCGCGACCGTGTTGACCCGCAACACCAAAGACTTTGGTAAGGTGCCCGAACTGGCGATACAGGATTGGGCGGTATAAGCCGGGGAACTTCCCCGGCTTATGTACACTTCTAACCGTCAATCGCGTCTAAAATGAGCGATACGCCGCCGAGGATTCCCGCGTCGTCGCCGAGCTCCGCCGGGACGATGGGGCAAGTTTTTACCAGGGACAGGATGCCGTTCGCGAGGCAAGAGCGGCGGATCGGTTCCAGGATCAGGTCGCCGGACTGGGCGACGCCTCCACCGACCACCACCAACTCCGGGTTCAGCAGGTTGATCATGCTCGCGATGCCGATGCCGACATAGCGACCGGTTTCCTCGAACGTTTCGATGGCGAGTTCGTCACCCTCTGCCGCCGCGTCCGCGATATCTTTCGGCGTGAGCAGGTGCCAGTCATACCCGACTTTTTCTGCCAGAAGGGACTTGCGACCAGTGCAAATCTTCCGTGCCGCGCGTTCCGTGATCGCCGCGATCTGCCCCATCGCCTCCAAACTACCGAACGCCGCCGCGCCGCCGCGTTCCCCCGCCGCGATGATGATGTGCCCGATCTCGCCCGCGCCGCCGGTGGCTCCGGTCCAGAGTTTGCCGTTCAGGATGATCCCGCCGCCGATGCCGGTTCCGAGCGTCACCATGACCATCGTTTGTACGGAGCGACCCGCGCCGAAGCGGAACTCACCGAGCGCGGCGACGTTGGCGTCGTTGCCCATGATCACCGGAAGCCCGGTCTGCTCCGACACCGGCTTGGCAAGGATCACATTCCGGTAGGGCAGACCATCCTGATAAAAGTTCGGTGCCCAGATCACCTCGCCTTTTTTCTCGTCGATGTGACCGGGAACCCCGATGCCCAACCCGGCGACTTCTTCCACCTTAACACCCGCCGATTTGATCGCCGTTTCCGCCGCGTCGGCGATTCGTCCGACCGTGGTGCGGATCCCTTCCATCGCCTGCGACGGGGCGCGACCCGACCCGAGGATCTTGCCCGTGCGGTCGGTTATCGCGGCGCGGACATTGGTGCCGCCGAGGTCTACGCCCAGAATATAAGGGGCTTCTTTATTTATTTCCATGGTATGAGTTCCATTCTTTGGTTATACCGCCTCCACTCGCCTCCACCGGACACCCCTTTTGTCATCCGAAACGGCGTACAAAGAGAAGCGTGGTGCCGGGGGGAGGGAGCAGGGAGGGAAAACGAATTTATCGCCTATAGTATAGCGAGCGATAAAGCGGAACGTCAACACCCATGAAAAGCAAACGCTTTGGCAAACAAATCACAACATATGCCGTTAATTCACTCTACATACCCTACATGTCGCCCTGTCGAGGAAAAAAATGTCATATATTTCGCACGGTCTTATTGACATGCCCTATACCAACCCGTACAATCGGTTCAGTGGTGACGAGTGGTGACTGAGTGGAGGCAAGTGGTTGTTCAGGGGGGCGCATTATCATTCCGTGGATGACAAAGGGCGGGTCATTATTCCTTTACGGTTTCGGTCGGAACTGGGCAACCTTTTCCTGATCACCAAAGGGATGGACCGCTGCCTTTTCGTTTACCCGGAAGCGGAGTTTGTGAACATGGAAACCAAACTCCAGGCACAACCCGCTTTAGATAAGCATACCATCCGTTTGCAACGCTGGTTCTCTGCCGAAGCGGTCGAGTCGCAAGTAGATTCGCAAGGGCGCGTAGCGATCCCGAGCAACCTGCGCGAGTTCGCGACTATTGGCGAGGAAGTCGCCATCGTCGGCGCGGGCAAGCGCATCGAGATCTGGTCTCGTAACGGTTGGGATGCTTTCAATGCAACTTTAACTGACGATGACATCATGGAGTCCGCTGTCGAAGTCGGGCTGGGTAAAGGGTGGGGCAAATGAGCGCGTACCATAAGCCGGTGATGCTTTCGGAGTGCCTGGACGCGCTGAACCTGGCACCGGGGCGGCGTGTGGTGGATGGCACCCTTGGCGGAGGCGGTCACGCCCGCGCCATCGCGGAGAAGATCGCGCCCGGTGGGGTTCTCCTTGCGCTAGATCAGGACGCCGACGCCATCGCCGAGGCGACGCGGACGCTGGCGGACGGATTGGGAACGGTGTCGGTGCGGCTCCGGCAGGTCAATTTCGCCGAGATCGCGGGCGCGGTGGCGGCGGAAGGCATCGGCGGGGTGGATGGTGTCCTGCTCGATTTGGGCGTTTCGTCGCACCAGTTGGACACGGCGGATCGCGGATTCGCATTCCGCTATGTGGGACCGCTGGATATGCGGATGAACCGCGACGATAGCGATACACAAACGGCAGCGGACCTGGTGAACACGCTCCCGGAAGCGCAACTGGCACGGATCTTTTTCGAGTACGGCGAAGAATCCCGGTCGCGGCGGATCGCGGCAGAGATCGTGACGCGGCGGCGGACGAAACCGTTCGTGACGACCGAGGATCTGGTGGATACGGTACGCGCGACGATGCCTTACAACACGCGGGCGGGCGAGATTCATCCGGCAACGAAGGTTTTTCAGGCATTGCGAATCGCGGTCAATCGGGAACTGGACGTGCTGGAAGCCGTACTGCGCGGCGCGGCGAGTGTACTCGCTCCCGGAGGGCGGCTGGTGGTGATGTCGTATCACTCACTCGAAGACCGGATTGTGAAGAATATTTTCGCGGAACTGTCGGGGAAGCGGGTCGAGACCGACCTGCCGGACCCGACGCCGCGTGCGGAACCGATCCTGACGGTGTTGACCAAAAAGCCGGTCGTACCGACAGACACGGAAACGCGAGCCAATCCGCGAGCGCGGTCCGCGAAACTGCGGGTTGCGGAGCGGAGGGAAAGTCAGTGATTAGTGGCAGGTGATTAGGAATCAGTGAATCGAGGAGGACAGGCATGGCAGCAGTGGTGACGGAAAACAAAAAGGGGACACGGCGGCAGGGGGCGTTCGAGACGACGCGCCCGGCGGTACGCCCCCCACTGACCACCGGTCCCCAGCCACTAATCACTGTTCTTCCGCATCCGCGCAAAAGTCCCGGTGGCTTACGTCCGCTCCCCCCGGCGCAAACACCGCTTCCGATGGGGCAACGCGGTTCGCGAACGACACGAGCGGTCAAGAATCTGTCGGTGCGCTCGCCGATGCTCGCGGCGACGTTGTTCGCGTCGTTCGCCGTGTCGCTGCTGTGCTTTTACGTGACCGCATACGCCCGCGTGAACGCCGACGGGCAACAGCTGTCGCGCCTGCGCCAGGATCTGAAAATCGCGGAACGGCGTGAGATCGAACTGAAAGGCGAAATCAGCCGGTATCAATTGTCTGCGCCGAAACGGGCGCAGGCGATGAATCTGATTCCCGTGCCACCCGAGATGGTCGAGGTTCTCACCGCCGAAGAACTCGTGCCAACCGGTCTACCCGGAAGATAGTACACCCCACGCGTCGCGGATAAGCGTCGCGTCGTTTTGCTTGGAGGCTTTGTTTGCGTCATGGCAACACTCGATACATACCGGTACCGACCGGGCGGTTTCCCCCAACCGCGCCGGAATACCATCCCGCCCGCCGCCGTGCCTGTTCGGCGCGATATGGGAACGCCCGCCCGCCGGCGGGCACGCGCCGTTGCCGCAGACCGCGCCGCGTCGTCGCGTGTCAACATTCCGCGCCGCATCGGGTTTGTTTGCGCGGTAGTAGGGATCGCGTACCTCGGACTGGTCGGAAAACTCGCCTCGATTCAGGTCGCCAGCCATGACAAGTATGTCGCCGAGGCGAAAGAGATGCGCCGCAAAACCATCCGTCTTGCCGCGCCACGCGGGGTATTACTCGACCGAAACGGCACGTTGCTCGTTCAGAACGAACCAGCCGCAACTATCGTGGTCGATCCCAACCTCTGGGGTGCGGATCTGAACAAGAAAAAAGGGGAAACGTTCGAGTCGCGCAAAGCGAACGCACTCAAACATCTCGAAACACTCCTGCCCGGCGTTGATGTGCATGCCGAAGTCGAGAAACGCGCCGGACAACCTGTCCAGGCGGCATCGGGCAAAATCCGTTATCGCACGGTAGATCTGGCACGCCGGGTGCCCGTATCTGTCGGAGAATCGGTCAAAGCCGCCATCAAGGAACATGGGATTATCGGGGTCGGAGTGTTGCCGGACACCGTGCGAAAAGCAACCGACGGCAACCTTGCCCCGCAGATTCTCGGCTTCACCGGACAGGAAGGCGACGGTCTTGACGGCCTGGAAAAGATCCTGGACCCGAAACTGGACGGCAAGAACGGCTTCGTCACCGCCGAATTCGACAAGGCGCGTGTGCCGATCCCCGGAACCGAGTACAAACGGGTAGACCCGCAGGCAGGGCGCGACATCGTGTTGACGCTCGATTCGGCACTACAGCACGATGTCGAAGCCGCGCTCGATAAAGTATTCGTTTCGTCGCACGCCGAAGCCGCTATCGCGGTCGTGCTGGACCCGAAGACCGGTGACGTGCTGGCGATGGCGAACCGACCGACTTACAACGTCAACCACCGCGACCCCAAAGTGATTGACGGGCGATTGAACCGGTGTGTTTCATCGCCGTATGAACCCGGCTCGACGCTGAAAGTGATGACGATGGCGGCGGCACTTGAAGAACAGTTAGCCACGCCGAACGCACAGTTTTTTTGCGGCGGCAGTATGGGCATCGGGCGACGTACGATCCACTGCGCTCACGGCGCACGTCATGGCGACGAAACCGCGACCGATGTGATCAAGAACTCCTGCAACATCGCATCGGCGCAACTCGCGTTTCGGCTCGGTAAAGAAAAACTCTATGATTACGAGAAACGGTTCGGCTTCGGCGAAAAATCCGGCGCGGGTTTTCCCGGCGAGAGTCGCGGGATTCTGGCGAAAGCGGACATCTGGTCGGACATTCAGACCGCGAATATCGGGTTCGGGCAGGGCATCTCGGTAACGCCGCTCCAATTGACTGCCGCATATGCCGCGATCGCGAATGGCGGTACCTATCTGCCGCCCCGGATCGTCTGGGGGATGCGCGACCAGGCAACTGGCGACTTAAAACCGGTCGCACCCGCCAAAGGGCGCAAAGTCGTGTCGCCGGAAACGTCCCGCGCGATGCTCCATATGCTACAAGAAGTGGTCGACCACGGCACCGGCGACAAGGCGCGGCTATCGTCGTGGACGGCAGGCGGCAAAACCGGCACGGCGCAGATCGCGCAAAACGGTCACTACAACGGTAAATACGTCGCGTCGTTCGTGGGAATGGCTCCGATGAACGATCCGCAGTTCGTGATCCTGGTCGCCGTCACCGCGCCGAAAGGCGGCTATTACGGCGGAGTCGTCGCGGGTCCGGTTTTTAAGGAGATTGCGGAGAAAGCCCTGATGGCGCGTCGCGTCGCACCGGATAAAATGC
>JACMIS010000774.1 GCA_014381035.1 Armatimonadota bacterium | reverse complement strand
GCCACGTGTAAAGCGACGGATCGCGGTAATCGGCGAAATAAGGCGACCAGCAATCCGGCAATGCCCAGTAGCAAAAATGGCGCGAGTGAGACGCGAAACGCCAGTGCCAGACCGGTAGCGATGCCGAGGGAAAGTGCATTTTGCCGGAGTGTAGGAGTGATTGCCGTTGCTGGTGGCGAGAATGCGTTCAAAGCGAGGCGTCCCGCGTAAAAAAGCATCGCACAGACACACACACAACCCGGCAAAACATCGCGAGCGGTTTTCGTATAGGGCCAGTACATCGTACAAACCCCGAAAAAAAGGCTGACCAGAAACGCCGTGCGAGCAGAATAAAACAACGCAAACAGCCGGTATAGAAAAAACGGTCCCAAGGCACCTATCAGGCAGTACGTGAATGCAACGGCGAGACGGGTCGGTAGCGAGGGGGACGCGATCTGGTCGTGCTCAGAGGCGGTGGAAATCGCGGAACCGAGGAGAGCGGCGGGGAACATTGCTCCTACGGCACCGATGTCATGTATTTCGTAGTAAACGCCGGTGGGACTTTTCAACCAGAGGTAGCGTATGAACGGGGTCGGTGAACTAAGTCGCCCGGTGTGGCGGAGTAGCAGTGTTGCCTGAAGTTGCCCGGTGGCGTCGCCGCTCGACATCCGTCCACTTGCGCTTAAAAGATACAGGGCGGCATAGAATATCAAGACCCAGAAGGCAGGGCGGTCAAACGGTGAGCGTGATGCAGGGGTCATCCCTGCCTATCCTCTGCGGATAGGGTAAGTGCAGGTCCATGGGGTCGCATCGCGTCGCGCCTCCCCGGAAAGATACCCAGCCGATACAGAACCGTCACAATCACAAAGGTCGCGGTTCCATACAGCAGATACAAGGTGTGTAACAGTGCGGCGACGATGCCCAAAGAAAATCCGCCCCGCTTCCAGAAGAAGCCAAATAAATCGGCGTTCGCGAGGACGACGAAAATAACGCCGAGCGGGAAAAGCAGCAGCAGATACGCCGACCAAAAAAGCAGTGCGGCAATCGGTGCGATTGCAGCCAGTAGCGCGGCAAACGCGGATAATCGGCTCCGCCAACCGAGGTTCAAATCGTTCGGCAAGCCGTTTCCTTCTTCTAACAATAGCACTGTCCACGGCACGGCACGCGCGAAAATATCGGTTCGCACCAGGTTGGTCAGAGACCACTGCTTCCAGTGCGTTCCCTGGATTTCTGGCACCAGACGGATTGAGTGCCCGAGGCGACGCAAACGCATTCCCAGTTCGATGTCCTCGACCGATGGGCGAGGAAACCGCTCAACGTCAAATCCGCCCACGGCGATAAAAATGTCCCGTCGAATCGCGCCGCATCCCGCCCAGAATGTTCCGGCGTTTTTCTGACCGTGCTGATGGACATAATGATGGAGCAGGTTCTTATAACGGGACGGGAGCCCCGGCGCGGGCGGAGCATCGTCGTAGGAGCCGAATAATGCGGCGATCCCCACCTCGGCGGCGAGCGTTTCGCGCACACGGCGCACGGCGTCCGGGCGAAGCACCACATCCGAGTCAACGAATAAAAGGATTGTTCCGCTTGCGATGCGGGCAGCGCGGTTCCGAGCGTCGCCGGGACCGCGCGGCTTATTGGTGAGCGGGGCGATGATTTGTAGACGAGCGTCGTTGAACGACGCTGCGATTCTCATGCCGTCATCGGTCGAGCCGTCATCGACCACGAGGATTTGTTCTGGAGCTGCTTCGGCGTTCAACAAGGCATTCAGACACGCGTATAATGTCTTTTCTGCGTTGTACACCGGCACGATAACCGTGAGCGTATTCATGGTATCTTTTGCCCCTGCGTCCGGCGTTGCAAGCCCGCATTCTGGTTCCAGCGATTCTTCTCGCCGAAGAAACCGGCGGCGTTGGCGAACTGGGAAAGAAACAGCAACCCGGATAAAACCACGGGGGAGTGACCGCGTCCGGCGGTGCGGGACCGGAACGGATACAGCATCAGATCCCGATAAAAGCGCAACGGGGCAACTTTCACCGTACGGGGAGCCGAATCTGTTTCCTGTGTGGTGCGGTGATGATAATGGAATGCCCCGCGTCCGTAATTATGGTGCTGTCGGTAAAACTTCCGCAGAGACATGCCATGAAAATGCCCGATGTGAGCGTTGGCGACATAAGTCATGCGTTTCCCCGATGCAAGCCACCGGCGGCACAAGTCTCTATCTTCGGCAGCGGCGAGTGGGAAGCCAGCATCAAAGCCTCCCAACAATCGCAATTCGGCAACCGGGAACGCGATATTGTTGGACGCGAAAAAGGTTGCCTCTCCGCTATCCAATCCGTTCCAGCACTGATACAGATAGTCGAGGAGTAGCTGACTCGACGAAGCGAACGGGTCATTTTCGAGAAGATTTGCCGTATATCCGCCGAGCATATCTTCGGGGACAGAGGCGAACCGTTGTGCGAGTGCGGTGAGCCAGCCTGGTGCCGGGGCGCAGTCATCGTCTGTGAAGGCGATATATTCTCCGGTCGCCTCCCGTAGTCCATGGTTTCGTGCCGATGCCGGTCCCGCGTTCGTTTGTGTGAGCAGTCGAATCGCGAGATCCGAATGAGATTCTCGATGACGCTTCACCGCTTCGCCGATCTGCTCGTAGGTGGACTCGGGCGAGCCATCATCAACGATCAAAATCTCGTAGCGATCCTGCGGATAAGCCAGTTCGCAGAGGGCTGCCAAGCAGCGGGATAATTGCTCCGGACGGTTGTACGTAGGCACGACCACGCTGAAGCGCGGAACTGAAGCCGATGGTGCGGAGATGTTATCTGCTCCCAATGGCTACGGACCCCTCCGGAGATCGGTTGGAAGCAGTTCGTGACGGCGCCGAGAACTCAATCCCACTCGACAGAACGACCTCGGTCGGTTTCGATGAAGCGATTGGCGCGGGGAAAGGCATTTCACGCTCTATGTCTTCCCGGTCTTGCGGGGTGATCAGATCAATGCGGCGCGTTTCGAAGAACATGAACTTTTGCTCCGATGTCCCCGCGCCAAAAAGATACCCGATTGCTTCGCCGACAGCGTGCGCCATCAAGCAGGGGATCATCGTCGGCAATACCTGCGGAATCCGATCTTTGAGACCCGCCTCCGTCATCATGGGAAAGATGCGCTTCAAGCGCACCAGAGGGACCAGCGGTGCCGTGAGGGCGTGGATGAGTTTCTTGACCACGCTCCATCTCTCCCGCCGTGCCCGCACCGCGCCGTAGAGTCGTCCCCCCCAGAAGCCCTGCCACAATGCGATACTCAAATGCGAGAAGTTGACATGACGTAGCCGCGCCGTACTTTGCAAGTAGATGCTATGTCCTTGCTCCGATAGCTTGGTGTGCAAAAAGCTTTCCACCGACAATAAATCACACAGTTCCGCATCGTCGAATTGCAGCAGGAGATCGCGGCGGAACGCCCCGTTATGCCACGCGATGTTCGGGATTTCGCGAGGAGGACCGGGATTCGTCCACGGTCCGTAATGGAGCATCTGGCAGGTCCAACTCAACGCGGATCGCGGATTCCCCGGCAACACCGAGGGGCCGACGCCGCCATGTCCTGCTCGGAACGCCGCGATCAAGTTCTCTGCCCATTCGGGTTCCGGGAAAGCATGATCCTCCGCCTCTACTATATAAGGAGCGCGGGCGGCATGGATCGCCTTCACTTTCGCGGGAGCGAGGGCAGAAATCGGTCCCGTCTCGATGACCTGCCATGTGGCGAACGGCTCGAAATCTTCGGCAACTATCCCCGCACCCTTTCGCTGGGGCAGGACGACGACTACCTCCAAGGTGTCGGCGACGGTTTGTCGTTGCAGATACAAGATGGTGCGGCGTACCGTCGCATAGTCGTCCGGCGACACTAGCACCACGGAAAGTTGTGGTCCAGAAAGGGAGTCTGTCGCGAGAGACGTTGCCTCTTTTGCAGACGTCTCATCGCTCATGGATGATTGTACCGGCACCGTCCGGGATTCGTGTCGGGCAGATTCCTCGGCGGCGGCAACCAGTTGCAGACTCCGATAGCCGTCCCGAAGATCGGGATAGGAACCGGGCTTCGCCGCGCCGCGCACTGCTTCAACGAACTGTGTCAATGACGCTGTGAACGAAGGTTCGTTGCCCGGCATGGCTCGCTTACGGAACCGATACCCTTGCCGTCCTAAATCCCGCAAACCCCGCTGTAATCCGCTCGCTATCGAGGACTCTTCGCGGCGGGCGGGGGTGACTTCGCTCCCGCTGACGCCGTCATAACGGTCGACTACCAGGCGACCATTTTCGCCGTAAAACTCCCAGCGGTCATCGTCCGCCGCGCAGAGCGAAACAAAGGTTTGCGCGAGTACACCGTCCGCGAGGCGTATCTGTATAGCCGCGCTATCGGCGTCACCATGGCGGGATGTGGTCCCCGCGCTGACTTCCTCGATCTCTTTTCCGGTCAGATAGCGGAGTAGATCGAAATGGTGCGAGGCTAAATCCAGAAGCGCACCGCCGCCACTGGTTCGTGTTTGTTTCCATTCCGGCGCGGTATTACGCACCGGGGTAGCGAACACGGAGCGGACCGCCGTCAGTCGCCCGACACCATTCCTTTTGAGCACATCGCGCGCCTCGGCGAGGAGCGGATTGAAGCGGTAGTTGAAACCGATCATGCCCACGCAACCCGGCGCGTCATGCCATGCCTTGAGTACCTGCTCGCCCTCTTCCGGCGACGTTGCCAGCGGTTTTTCCAGATAAACGTGCTTATTCGCCGCAAACGCCGCGCAAGCCGCTCGGGCGTGCAAACCGGTAGGCAGCGCGATAATGACCGCGTCCACCTTCGCGTCCAGAACCGCCTCGGAAAAATCAGAGTACGTGGCGGCGGACGGAGCCATGCTCGCGGCTTGTGAGCGATTATTCTCGTCTGCGTCCGCGAGTGCGACCACCCGCACACCCGGTATATTTGCCAGGATCGGCAGATGAACGGAGCGGGCGATGTTGCCGCATCCTAACACACCGATGCGCACCTCGTTGGATGCACCGCCTTCCACTATAGACCACCCTTCCCGGTCGCGGATGCCCCCGCCAATGGCTCCCAGGTAGGAGTCTGACTGGGCGTGGTCGTGTTGCCCGCCGACAGCACGACACCGCCACCCTCTGCGGTCGGGCTCTTTTCCGGCTTGGTGACGAAATCCTCGTGGTACGAACGCTCGGTGTTGACCTCCCACAAATCATGCTTTTCGCCGAACAGATTGCGGACCGCCAGCATCGCCGACAACATCGAATGGTCCTGATTGTTGTATCGGTGCAGTCCGTTGCGCCCGATCGTTTGGAAGTTTTCCAGCGTGCCCAGCCACTCCCGAACCACTGCCAGATTTTCTTTATATTCCCCGTCATAGACGGGATAGGCGAGGGGTTGGCGAACGACCGCGCCGTCCACGACGTCATCCGGGTTTGCGACACCTAACTCACCGACTTCCCGGGTTGCCAGCGCGATCAGTTCGGCGTCGGACGTTTGCCAGAGACCGTCGCCCTTCTGACAGAAGTATTCCATCCCCAGGCAGGTTCTGTCCGGCTCGGGCACCATCGCCGGACTCCAGTTGGCGAAGTTTTGTATCCGTCCCACTTTGACCTCGGGGCTATGAATGTAGATCCAGTTATCCGGAAATAGCTTCTCGCCCCGTAAGATGAGCGCGACGACCAGAAAGTCGCGGTGCTTTAAACCGGCGGCGGCAGTGCGAACCGGTTCCGGCGGGGCAGGCTCCATGCGTGCAATCAGGTCGGTGACTGCCATGGAGGAAATTAACTGGGTAACTGGGACCGTCTGTTCCGTTCCGTTGGTGTCGCGAGTCACGATGCCGGTAATGCGATTCCTTTCGCGTAAAACGCGGACGGTCTCGGTTTGCATCCGCACTTCGCCCCCGGCTTCCTCGACCTTTGCGGTGAACTGTTCCCACATCATTCCCGGACCAAGGCGGGGATAATCGAACTCTTTAATCAGGGATTTGGCATCACCGCCCTGCATCTTGAGGGCGTTGCGAATCGCCGTGACCAGACTCATCCCTTGAATCCGTTGCGCCGCCCAGTCGGAGCGAATCTGGTTGCAGGGAATACCCCACACTTTTTCGGTATACGTTTTAAAGAAAGTGCGATACAGTCGTGAGCCAAAGCGGTGCGTGACCCATTGCTCGAAGGTTTCTTCCTTCGCGTGCGGCTTCATCTTGCGCCGCATTTGAGCCTTTGCGTAGGACGCCAGAATCAGAGTGCTTTCGACCGGTCCGAGATTTCGAACCGTGGTCGCGATCCGCAACGGGTAGTCGTAATACTTCCGCCCGTAATAGATCCGAGACAACCGGGGGACCCGCAAAAACTCCTCCCCGAGGACCTCGCGCCACAGTGCCTCTACCTCGGCGACCTTGGTAAAAAAACGATGACCACCGATGTCGAACCGATAATCCTTATAAACTTCTGTTCGGGATATTCCGCCTACCTTATCGGACATCTCCAGAACTAACGGGGCGACACCGTTTTTCACGAGAGAATATGCCGCTGTCAGTCCCGCCGGACCCGCGCCAATGATTACTGTTGAAGAGTGCACAATATCTCCAATCTTGGGAAGGAAGCACGATTATACCAGAGCAATGGCACGGTTCGCTTCATAACGAAACGTAATGGTAGTAAATGGAACCGGTGAATAGGAAGTGCCACCAACGCATGGGCGTAAGGACCGCGATTCCTTCTCCCCATACCCTTAAAGAGTCGTAATTTATATTTGTGAGCACGATAACCCAGCGAGAAACGATTGCAGGGCTATGAAACAGGGCGAGTATACCCAGATTACATGCGGGTGTAACGCTTGCGGAGTAAAATTTGTTCAGAAGGGATTGGCGAGCGGTTTATCGATACTTGCGGTGAATTAACGCATCAACCATTCACCAACGATTAAATAGCAGATTATAGCAACCTTGGTCGAGAATAAATAGCAGATGTCGTTTCGGCTATGTCTCAATAGGATTGCCCGAGCGAGACATAGGTTTGCACCTGGTTTCCGTAGGCGACATCGAGGCGGATCGGTCCTATCGGGGTAAGGAATCGTAATCCCAAGCCGCCGCTCCCCTTCAGGTTTCCGAATTGGACGGACTCGCCGGGACGATAGGCGTTCCCGATGTCGGTGAATACCACCCCCTGAAAACCGGGACCGAGTGGGACGCGTAGTTCAGTCGAGGAAAGCAACATGCGGCTGCCTCGAATCGAAAACAGGTCGTAGCCACGTAGCAGGTCGTATCCCCCGAGCCAGAACTGTTCGGAAAGAGGCGCACTGTTATCTACTGCACCACCCATAAGCCGAAGCGCGAGGATGGGGCTTCGCGGGCTGACGCCGAGCGGAGCGTACGCCCGCAAGTCGGCGGACAAGCCGGTGAACGCGCTGGTGCCGCCCAGAAAACGTCCGGCGTTCTCGTAGGAAACATTGTGCAAGAAGCCGCGTCGGGGGTTTACGGCGTCGTCGCGCCCGTCTAGAACCAGATTCAAGCCGAAAGCAGCGACTGTGGCGTTGGCGTTGAGAAGTTCGTCCAGCGGCGGGTTGAGCGAATCCGGTATCGGGTCGTAACCGACCTCGTCGCGCCGGGCGGTCAGATACACAGTGCTGCCACGCCCGATTGCCCGCCCGACACGTGCTTTGCCCCCCTTGCGCAACTCATAGTTGCGCAAGTTATCCTGGTTGCTGGAAAAGAACGGCAGGAAAACTGTATTGGTGTTGTAAACCTGCGCACCCAGTGCCGTGCTGTCTCGCCCGAGGGCGGGAATATCGTAGGCAACGAGGTAGGCAGCGCGGGTCCGTCCGGGTATGAAATCCCCGTTGGATGTGAACCGCGCCGTGCTGGTTCGTTGCCATTGCACCGAAGCGCGATGCGTCGTCCCGTAAACATTGTCCTCGCTGAAATCCACGAACCCGACCAGTCCGGTCCCTTCGTTGAATCCAACGGTAGCGGCGACATTCCCGGTTCGCCGCTCCTTGACCCGGATGATGAGATCTACGAATCCGACTTCATCCGCGACCGGTAACACCTCCTGCGTAGATGGTTGGGGTTCCTCGCTTTGCGTCGCCTCGGGACCGGGGACGGTATTCGTTTCCTCGCGGACGGGGTCGGGAGTATCCTCCTTGTTTTCGTCGGCTTCGTTTTCGGGCTTACCGGCTTTTAACGGATCGCCTTTCACGTCGTCGCCATCGGGCGCGGCGACGATGATCACATCCTCGAAGATACCGAGACGAGCGAGGCGATTGCGGGCATCGCGGACATCGTTCTCGCGGTACACATCCCCCGGCTGGACATCCACAGCGGCCCGAATCACTTTCGCCGAGGTTTTCCCGTTGCCGCGTACCAGCACCCGGCGTATCGTTCCCTCAGCGACCGTTACAGTGAGAACTCCCTCGGGCGAAATCTCGTTGCCAACGACCTGAGCGACCGTGAACCCTCTCTTCCGGTACAGCCCCGTAACTGCTTCCGCGACCGCACGCAAGATTTCGCTATCGCCGGGCTTCCCCAGAGCGACCACAGATACGGCTTCGCTGACGGACTGAGCGGAAACCCCTTTTGTCCCCAGTATGACGATGCTTCGTACCGTCGGAACGGTCGTTTGCGTCGCGCTGGCGGCGGTTTCCTGTGCGTACACCATCCCCGGCGTGATGAGCAACAGGGAAAGTCCCGCACAAAGTCGTAGGGATGTTCCGTTATTCATAACCTTCCTCGCCTTCACTTGCCATCGGTCCTGATTTTCTTCGCATCGAGTTTATTCAAAAACAACGTTGCCGCTTCCAGGTTATTCTGCGCCGTTCGCGCATGAATCAGAGCGGCACGCGCATCCCGGTCTTCCGGTGTGTTGTTCAGGATGGCTTCCGCGGCTCGCACCGCATTCGTGTACTGCGTGTCCGCGTCCGACTTTCGCCCTGCTTTTCCATAGGCATCCGCCAGCGCGACAACAATATCGGGGTTTTCCGGCTCTTCCGCCACCAGTCGTTCAAATTCGGCGGCTGCCTCCGCCCAACGCTCGCGTTTCAGATGTAGATTCCCGGTGGCGAGCCTGTATCGGGTGCGGTTAGGGTCACCCTGTCTCAGTGTCAGTTTGGCGATCTCACGCAGGGCTTCGGTGTCTTTCCCGGCAAGTTCATACCGCTCGATCAGTTGCCACCGACCCGCGTTCGAGCCGGGGACGGCGACCAGCAACCGTTCCAACACTTGCAACGCTTCCGGATCCGCGCCATCGTCTATGTACAGTTGCGCGAGTAAAAGATAGGCGGTTTCCCGTTTCGGGTCTGCTTTAAGGGTGCGTTCGAAAGCGTCCCGCGCCTCCTTTTTCCTGACCTCACTGACGAGTGTTTGCGCCACCCCGAGCATGGCGTCGGCGTCGTTCGGGTCCCGCTCCAACGCCTGCTCGTATGCCCCGCGTGCCTTGGCGTACTGTTTTTCCTGAAAAAAGAACGTCGCCAATTCTTTCAGGAACTTTGTGTCCTTCGGCAAAAGCGTCGCAAGCGTGTAGAATTGCCGGTACGCTTCCTCTTTGCGGTCCATGTAAAGAAGCACACCCGCATATCGGCGGCGTGAGTCGTGATCGTTGGGTGTTATTTTCAGGATCGCTTCGTACTGCGCGGCGGCATCTTCCCAGTATTTGTCCTTCTCCGCGACCAGAGCAAGCCCCCGCCTGGCGACGGGGTCGTGGTTGGCATACAGCACCGCCGCTGTCAGGTTGGTTCGCGCCGCGTCAAACTTCTCGCGGGAGTCCTGACCGAGTTGCGAATACCCGAGTTGCGCCCGGAGCATCGGTTCGTTCGGTGCCCTGTTCACCGCCTTTTGAAAGAAGCGTTCGCCGTTTTGTAGCCGTTCCTGTGGCAGTTTCGCTGCGTCGGATAGTGCGAGTAAGCCGCGGTAGTAATCCGGGAGCGGCGATTGGGGGGCGATCCCGTCCAGTTTGGTGACATAATTTTGCGCGGTGACTCGATCCTTGTATTCCAGCGCGAGATAGATCACGAAAACGACGGCTTCGGTGTCGCGGGGATTTTTCGCTACGAACGCTTTGGCACTACGCATCGCGCCTGCTTTGTCGCCGATCTGCCGGTGAGTGGCTATCAGCGTTTGCGACACCGCCCGGTCTTTTCCGCCGCGCACGTCCTGCAACCGCGTCAGTAGGGGGATCGCTTCCTTGTAACGACGTTCGGCGAGACGACAGGAGGCAAGTGTGGTCAATGCGACGTCGTTTTTAGCATCCAGCGAGAGGGCTTTCTGCGCATTCGTCGCCGCTTCGCCTCGTTTTCCGCCGCGCAGGTAAAAACTGGCAAGATCGGCGCGAAATGGCGCGTATTCCGGTGCCAGTGCGACCGCTTTCCGTGCCGCGAAGATCGCCTCCGAATGTCGCTCCTGCTCCGACAGGAGACGCGCCAGTGTCGCCCAGACGGGTGATGCGGCAGGATAGGCTTTCAATGTTTCGCCGCACAAATTAATGGCGCGAGCATAGTTCCCTGCTTTGGCGGCTGCGAGTGCGGCGTCATACATTCCCTGCGAGGTCTTGACCGGAGCGGGGGGGGCGGCGACGGCGAATGATGCAGTGACCAAAACCGATAAAAGAAGTATGGCAGACCGGAATCGTTTCACGCACCGATTATACCGTTTCTCCTTTTGCCGCGCCTGATGTGGCTGGGTGCTTAACAACCACCTAACCCGTTTGACGCTCCGGCGCGGGGCGTGTTATACTTTCTGGCAGAAACGCCGGAGTCCGCAACGCCAGAAGGCTTTGCGCATTCCGGCGAAACTGTCTGTGCGGGTTCTTGCCCGAAACCATTGCCATGTCTCATCCCTACGAACTTGCCCCGACGCGCCCCCTCTCCTTTGAACGTGAACGCGGGATCACCGAAGTGCGCGTCCAGGAGGGTTTGGCGCATGTCGAAGTGCGGCTTCCTGGCATGGACATAGAAGCCGAACGATTGGTGTTATTGCAAGCGGTCGCCGAAGCCGGATTGCCTGTTCTCCTGATTAAATTGCACCCCGGTTCCGTCTCGTTCGCACTCCCGGATACCGTGATCGCTCAGCGTGCCGAGAAGCTCCTGCAAGACCGGGGATACACCTATGCCATGGAACCGGACCTTGCTTTGATCTCGATCTGCGCCGGCGCAATGCGCGACCTGTCCGGCGTCATGGCGGGGCTGTACGATACCATGGACAAGGCAGGGATTCGCGTCGCACAAACCGGCGATTCGCATGATGCTTTGTTCGCGTTGATCGCCGGAACGAATGCCGAGCACAGCGCGACGCTTCTACGACAAACCTTCGGGATCAGTGAGGGAATCCTGCCATGCTAAAGGTACTGGTGCAAAAATTCGGCGGAACATCCGTCGCTGAGGAGGAGGCGCGGCAACAGGCGGCGAGCAAAGTGATCCGCGCCGTGCAAGCCGGATGGAACGTTGTCGTTGTCGTTTCCGCCATCGGGCGAAAGGGTGCTCCGTATGCGACCGATACCCTGATCGACCTCCTGCGCTCCATAGATAAGTCCGTCGCGCCCGCCGACCGCGAGATGGACCTCATGATGGCATGTGGCGAGATCATCTCTACCGCTGTTTTCGCGCACACACTCCGTACTCGTGGGCATGAAGCGGTCGCACTCACCGGCGGCCAGGCGGGAATCCATACCGACGGCGAACATGGGAATGCCCGCATCCAGAGCATTGACCCCGCCTATATTCTCGAACTCCTGCAACGGGGAACCATCGCGGTTGTCGCCGGATTTCAGGGTATCACCGACGCGGGGGCGATTACGACATTGGGACGTGGTGGGTCCGATACCACCGCGTCCGCACTCGGTGCCGCGCTCGCACCACATGTGGCGGACATCGCGGTCGAGATTTACACCGATGTCAACGGCGTAAAAACCGCTGACCCGCGCATGGTGACGGAGGCGCGAACATTGCGTGTCGCCTCCTATCAGGAGGTCGCGGAAATGGCACATCAGGGTGCGAAAGTGGTGCATCCCCGTGCCGCCGAGATTGCCCACCTCCACAACGTTCCGCTCTGGGTGAAATCTACCTTCGACGACGCGCCGGGAACACTGATCACCGGGCACGAAAACGCCGAACAGGAAACCGGTATGCGTGTCACCGGGGTCACCCATACCGGGAAAATCGTTTATCTGCGCTTCACTCTGTCGGAAGAGTTTGCCGGGGACAAACAACGTATCGAGCGGCAAATCTATCGGATGCTACAGGGCGAGGAGATTCCGCTGTATCTCAATGTCACCAGCGCGACCGGCTTCGCCTTCGCAATCACCAAAGACCACCTCCCGAGAGTCCGGGTGTTGCTCGACGGCTTGATGATTCCCGTAGAACCGGAGGCTCCGCGTACCGAACTTCCCCTCGGTCGAGTATATCTGCTCGGACTCGGGTCCTGGGCAGGGTATCAGGCTCAGAAGAAGATTCTGGAAGCCACCCCGCTTTTTGAACTCCATACACTGGAGGCAGAACTAACGGAAAACTGCACCGTGGTTTCGGTCATCGCGTCGCGGTTTCAGGCGTTGCCCGGTATAATGGCGCGGCTTCTCGCGGTACTTGCCCGTTCCGGCGTTCCTGTCTACCAGACTGCTGACTCGGCGCATTCGATCTCGGCACTGATACCGGAAGCGGACGCGACCACAGCGGTACGGGTTTTACATCAGGAATTTGGACTGAGCGGTACGAGTAAGTAGCACGATTTTTTCCGGATTTCTCTTTACACGTTGAAACGGTTCATTTGCGCCGGGCAAGCAAAAGGCAGACGTCGTCCTTGAAAGAGCCCCCGAAAGCACGGGCGTCCTCCACAATGGCTCGCCCCATCGCGGAGATAGAGGGAGCGGACACGTTCCTTAATGCAATCTCTACAAGACCATCGTAGCCTAAAAACTCTTTGACCCGCCGTGCTTCTGTAAGACCGTCCGTGGTTATCAGCAATGTATCGCCGGGATGCAGAGTGATTTGTGCGTTCGTAAAAATCTCATCGCGCTCTATTCCCAGGGTAACTCCAGTAACTGCGACTTCTTCCGCATGAGACATTGCTCGTAGTACAGCGACCGGTTCCGCTCCCGCTGTGGAGATGGTGGCAACACCAGTGGCAGGATCGATCACGGCGATTGAAAGCGCGGCGAGGGATAGCGCGGGAAAAATGTCGGGCGGATATTCAGCACTATTCCCCCTCGTGATATCACAGAGATAGTTATTCAATCGGAATAGCGTGTGCCCGGGGTCATGGTTCTCGCCAATGAAGGCGTGAAGTACTTCTTTGAGGCGTGCCGCGAGAGACGCCGCCTTCAAGCCTTTGCCCATCACATCGCCGACGCATAGTACGATCCGATGGCTTCGCACCGATTTGCCCACCATGAAGGCGTCGAAAAAGTCACCACCGACTTCGGCCTCTTTGAGAGCAGGTTCGTATAACGCCGCAAGGGACAGACTTTCAAATTCATCTTCATGGAAATTGGTTCGCAATGGGCGTTGCAAGAACTCAGTAATTCGCAATTCACGCTGCAACGCTTCGTCTTGCAACGCTTCCAAGCGTTTCCGTTCGGTGACATCGCGAATGTGGCACTGGACCACGGAAATGCCGTTTTCTCGATACAGGTAGCCGACGACTTCCACGGTGCGATCCACTCCTTCAGTGGAACTTATTGACAAATTCTCACAAAGAATGGAATGGTTTTCTTTCAAACTTGTGAGGACGGCACGACTTTTTTCCTGGTCCGCAAACAAACCAACCTCAAAAAACTCTTTGCCCATAAGGGCGTCGTGGGACATCCCGAGCAATTTGGTGGCGACGGGATTGGCGTCAGTGATCACCCCGTTGTTGGAATCAAGGATAAGGATCCCATCTTGAGCCGCCTCAAACAAACGCCGAAACCGACGTTCCGAATGCGCGATGATTTCCTCGGATTGTTTGCGCTCCGACACATCCTCGAGTACACAACGGATCAAACGGGGCGTGCCATCGCCATCGGTGACGATGACAGCCTGATTGCGTATCCAGACAGTACGACCATCCGCAGTAAGGGCGCGGAACTCATGCTCATTATCCTGACGCGTTTCTATCGCACGGTACAGGAAGGCTAACGTTTCTGCGCGGTCATCGGGATAGATTACCCGTCGCCAGAAACCGCGCCGATTCCATTCGAAGCGCGCGTAACCCAGAAACGATTCTGCTCGCTCGCTGAGAAAAAGTATCTCGCCGGTTTGAATGTCCAACTCACAGATGACGGCGTTTAACCCATTGACGAGGGCGTACAGGCGTTGCTCCGCTTGCGTCGCAATCTCGGCTAACTCCTGCTGCTCAATGCTGGCAATCAATAACTTTTCGTTGACATCGCGCAGAATTTCGTCCTGCAGATTAGTACCCATCTGGTTCACAGAAGACCCTTCTTGGTTCGACCCGATGCCGGTAGCGCGATAATACAGCAGGGTACATTTTTCGTACCTGTATGTTTGCCTTTGCAATCAACCTTTCAGCCGATGGAATCAGAGTTCAATGGGACTTCGGTAACCTTTTTTTCGGGGAACCCGGTGAGAATGTTATTGTAATCATACAGTGCGTCGCCGATGACGATTCCCTTTTCCGTGACCTCGTAGCGGCGCAGTTCCTTGCTGTGATTGCCATGTCGCGTTTTTACGACGGCGGTTATCCTCTCCAACTTGCCGTCCATTTCGACATAGCGTTGCAAAATAATATCGTCGGTCAGGAAGGAGATCTCATGTGTGCTGAGTCGCACGTCATTCAAAATGGCTGACATTTCCACTGTGTTCACCACCGTGACACCAACGCCGGTCAGCGCGAGAACCATCCGGTATACCGACTCTCGGAAGTCGCTCCGTGCACCCGGCGCGAGGGCGATTTCGAAGCCGGAAAGCGAATCAATCACGACGCGTGACGCCCCGATCTCATTGACCGCCTCGCTTACCGCGAACAGCGTTTCATCCACGGACAGATCCAGCGGACGCAGGTAGATGACCCTGAGTTTGTTTGCTTTCATCATCGCCTCCATGTCGAAGCCGATTTCCATCGCCCGTGCGATATATTCTTGCGGGTGTTCCTCGAAAACGACGATGACACCCGCTTCGTCGTGTCGCGCCCCTTCCGCAATAAATTGGGTGCAGATCGTGCTTTTCCCCGACCCGGCGGCACCGGTGATCAGAACGGAGTCACCCGACGGGATCCCACCGCCCATCATCTCATCCAGAGCGGGTATCCCGGTGGAAATACGCTGGATAGGAAACGGTCGCGCTTGCTTCGTTGCGAAACCCGTATTACGCGGGAAAATGCGAATCCCTTGTGAGGAAATACGGAACGTATGCAAGCCGGACATGGATTCCTGCCCGCGCAATTTCATGATCTGGAGTTTGCGCTCCATCGCATTACGCTCGACATTCTGCGTCAACCAGAATAAGCCATCGGCGACGGTGAACAGGGCGTTGTTCCGCATTTCGTCCAGCATATACTCGCCGACCAGGAACGTAGTCGCCTCCCAACTCGTGAGAAATAACGCGAGCCGTTGCACGAAGTTTTGCATCTCCACTTCGGATCGCTCTGTGGACGATGCTTTGCGGATAATGTTGCGAAACGAGTCCACGACGACGATGCCCGGCGTAACGCTTTCCACTTCGCGAACGATGCGCTCCAACACCGCGTCCAGATCCTGATCCATTACTTCCATGCTCAGGTTCACGAAGCGTATCGCGCCGCCTACTTTGGCACTGTCGAAAAAGTCGTACTGTTGCTGATAGCGGAGTACTTTGAGCGACGGTTCGCCTAGTACGGTGAAGAAGATCGCGGGTGCTTCCGGGGTCGCGTTGGCGAACAAGATCTGTTGCGAGAGCGTGGTTTTCCCCGAACCCGGTGCGCCCGCGATGACATTGAATGAATACTCCGGCAAGCCACCGCCCAAGACCGTGTCGAAACCCGGCACGCCCGTAGACAGTTGCCTGATACGCACTTTGCTTGTCTCGTTTTTCATAAATTCTTTTCTCCACGAGTCACTAGATCCGTGGTGTTTTCTTCCAGATCCTGCCAAACCGATTCCAGTAAGCGATTTGTCAGGTCGGCACCGACAAAGGTGGTCATGAGTGCGCCAAAGCGGGTGAACAACGCCGTGAAGCCACGCACGATTTCCGAAGGGGGGGCTGTTTGCGATACGACACCGAGCCGTCCCACCAGGGATCCGTGTTTATCCGAAACAACATCGACGAGCCACGGGAATTTAGGTCGCGTCAGCGCGAGGGACCGTGCCAGCAATGTCGAGTAACCGCCCGCACCCAGTACTGTCGACAGACGGACCCGCATCGCCTCGAAAACACGCTCTGCCGTCTGCGATGCATCGGAGGAGTTTTCTGACGTTTCATCAATGTGCAGAAGTCGGATCAGATTCTGCGCAACGGGTAATTCCGATTCCCCGGATTCCGTCATCGGCATCGCCCCTCCAGAGGGCGGGCTGGTTCATGTGTTAAAATAATAGTCTCGTGGGTGAGGAGTGTGGCGGTCTTGCTTGTCAAGGAGAGCGTCGCAACTTTTCCACATCATTGTATCCGCAAAAAGTCGGGCGTGAAGGACGCAGACAGCAAAACTGCTTCCGGACCGGTCGTTCGCCCACCGTGCGTCACCCGAAGAATCCGATCTCAGTGCAACGGTGCGTGACTGCGCTGGATAAAGGGAATGTCTCGGATAGTTGTTAATACGAGACATGCCCCTTGACCTGCCTAATTATTCCCCGCGAACACCGAAATAAGCCAGCCGATCCCCCAGATCACGTTCAGAATAAAGGCGGCAATCCCCCAGTTTTGCCAGGCGCGCTGTACCTGCCGGAAATGCTCGACACTTTCAAAACGCCGGTTTTGCCATGCCCATTCGTTCCCTTTGAAGAGCATCACGATGGATACAATCGGGCTCAAACACGGGATGAATGCGAGTAGCCCGAGGAACGACTGGTTGAAAATACCCCACCAGATGGGGATGGCGAATGCTCCGAAGTTCACGCCCTGAAGTTCCGCCGGGAGACGTGCCATCGCGCCGGTGCCGCTGTCGTTACTTCTGTCTCCATACATCTGCGCTCCGTATCCCGGAGCAATCGGTTGCTGATAACTCCCGCTCCAGGGCTGTTGCGGCGGTTGTTGCCTTTGCTGTTGCCCGTATCCTCCAGGATAGCCACCCACTCCGCTGCCGCCAGGGGAGGGATAGTCTCCGGCACGTCCTTGTGGGGGCGGGGTTTGGTACGCAGTGGCTCCGGTAGACGGTGTGGTCGGCGGTGTCGGGGCGAACCAGGACCGTAACTCAGCGTGGTCGCCCGCCAGTTTCCGCTCCGACGTTTCCGCGTTGATCAGCGTCGTCGTGGACACGACCCGCCCTTCGGCGACCCACTGGATGAGTTGATCCACGTCCGCCGGTCCGTAGACTTGCCCGTTCGATTCAATCAGGTATTTTTCTCTCATTGCTATTACGCTCATTTTACCCTGTCCGCGCCGATTGTTCAGCGACACCCTTAGACTTTCGCCGTATACTGTAAGCAGTTATGCGCCTCGGCTTGATGAATAACCCTGCTCGCGACCCGCTCAAAGAGATTTCTCGTGCTGCCGAACTCGGATTCGATTTTCTGGATTTGACGCTGGAACCGCCCGCATGTCGCGCCACGGATCTCGATGCGCGGCGAATAAAGACCGCGCTGGAAAACCATAATCTGGGAGTGGTCGGACACACTGCCTACTACCTTCCGTTCGGATCGGCGTTCGATGCCGTACAAGCGGGCGCGGTGGCGGAAGCGGTTCATTGTTTGAACCTGTTCGCCGAGATCGGCGTGGATCGGATGAACCTGCATCTGGACTGCCGGGTTCCGGGCTACGGACCCGATTATATCAACGGTCGAAATATCGCGGCGATAGAGAGTCTTGTTGCCATCGCCACCCCACGGAAAATCCGTCTCATGGTTGAGAATGTGGAGGGGGATTCCGCCGAATCCCTCGCGCCTATATTCGACGCCGTGCCGGGGTTGGGACTACATCTCGACATCGGTCACGCCAACATCGCTACGACGGGACGTAAATCGCACACGGCAGACCTTCTGTCGCGTCATGCGGATCGGTTATGTCATGTCCACCTGTCCGATAACAAGGGCAAGAGCGACGATCATCTCGCTATCGGCGCGGGCAAGATTGACTGGAAGCGAGAATTGCGTCTTTTGAAAGCCTCGGGATACGACGACACGATCACACTGGAAATATTTTACGGAGACGGGGAGTTGATCCGTTATTCCGCTAATAAAGTCCGGGAATTGTGGCGCACGGTATGAGTGGTCCCTTTTCGTTCACAGACCCTTATTCCGACCCGACCCCGCATCTACTCGCGGCTCTCGTAGTCGCCGACCCGGAAGTCCGCCTCCTTGCCGCGCAAACCGTGCGTAAACTCCCATCCTCCAAGGCGATTCCGGTGCTCATCGAGCGGTTAAAAACCGAGAAAGACGACGCCGTTTTAGCCGAAGTGGTGGAAACGCTGGGTATCCTGCGAGCACGGGAAGCGGTAATGCCGCTCCTTGATCTTGCAGCACACGCCGACGAATTAGTGCGCGCGAACGTCGCGGAAGCCCTCGGCTGGATCGGGATTCGCCATCCCGATGTGACCTATATCCTGCTACGTTTGCTGGACGATTCCGATGAAGTCGTGCGTTGCTATGCCGCCGAATCGCTAGGTGATGTGGGGCAGGGTAGGGAAGCCGCCGCCGCGCTACGCGAACGCCAGGAGTCGGACGATTCCGCGATGGTTCGGGTGTGGTGTGTCTACGGGCGTGCCGGACTCGGCGATGAACTGGATTGGGACGCCCTCGGCGAAGCGTTCGGGGATGGCGAAGCGATTGTCCGCCGCCAAGCGTTTCTTGCGCTTCGGATGTTGGTGACAGATGAGACCACGGAGCCGACGAGCGAGTTACTCCGCGCCGCTCTGCTCAACGAAACCGATGAGGAGCTGCGCGGGGAGTACATCGCCTTTTTAAGGAGTGTGGAAAAAGGCGAGCGGTTCCCGTGAAGAGGTGATTAGTTGATTGAGTTCACTACCTAACAAACCTAATCACCCGACAACCCAATCATCCAAGAACCTAATATGGGCCCGGCAGGATTCGAACCTGCGACCAAGGGATTATGAGTCCCCTGCTCTAACCGCTGAGCTACAGGCCCCAGCGAATGCGATTATATCACCACTGGATAAGGCGTGAAAGAGCCGGGTAGTAATAATTTGATCCACGTGTCGTCCTTCCCTTTTTTTCTTGAAAAGCGGTATAATTCATACATTACATTTTCGATAGGCTAAGTACCCATTGCGGGAACCTGAGGAGTAAGTTTGAATTTCACGGCGAAAGAAGACTATGGGATGCGGGCGGTGCTTGACCTTGCGGTGCACAGCGGGGGCGGACCGGTGCAAACCCGTGAGATAGCAACAAGGCAACATATTCCAGAGCAGTTTCTAGAGCAACTTCTGGCGTCGCTCCGACGTGCCGAAGTCGTGCGCTCGACGCGCGGTGCCGGCGGCGGTTACGCGCTCGCCGCATCTGCCGACCGAATCACGGTAGGGCAAGTGCTTCGCGCTTTATCCGGTCCCCTCGTACCGACGGAGTTGGTCACGGGTGAGGGGGAGGACCGCGCTATCGCGGAACTCCCCGAAACCATCGTCGTGCGCCATTTCTGGTCCACTGTTCGTGCCGCCCTGCGCGGCGTTTGTGACGAAACCACGGTGCAAGATCTACTGGAACGACGGAGCCATCATGCGGGCGACGTCGGCTTTATGATGCACATTTAGGAGAAATAATGCGAATTTTTAATAACCCGACGGAATTGATCGGCAACACGCCGCTCGTGCGACTGAACCGCATCCCGAAAGCGGAGGGCGTGGTCGCTGATATAGTACTGAAACTGGAATACTTGAATCCGGGCTTGTCTGTCAAAGACCGCATCGGGGTCAACATGATCAATGCTGCTGAAAAAGCGGGACTGATCACCCCCGGCAAGACCACGATTGTCGAACCGACCTCGGGAAATACCGGGATCGCGCTGGCATTCGTCTGTGCGTCCAAAGGTTACAAGTTGATTCTTTGTATGCCGGAAACGATGAGTATGGAGCGACGGCTACTCCTCAAAGGCTATGGCGCAGAATTGGTGCTCACCGAAGGTCCCAAGGGTATGAAGGGGGCGATTGCTTCCGCCGAAGAGATTGTCGCCCGTGATCCGGAAAACACGTTCATGCCGCAACAGTTCAAGAATCCGGCAAACCCCGAGATTCACCGAAACACGACTGCGGAAGAGATCTGGAATGACACGGACGGCAAAGTGGACATCATGGTTGCAGGCATCGGTACCGGCGGCACTATCACCGGAGTCGCTCAGGTGATCAAGCCGCGCAAGCCGTCGTTCACCACGGTCGGGGTCGAACCGACCCATTCTCCCGTGATCACGCAGTTCAAGAACCACGAAACTTTGCAACCGGGACCGCACAAAATTCAGGGGATCGGCGCGGGCTTTATCCCCGACATTCTCGAGACCGATCATGTGGACGAAGTGTTTCAGGTGACGAATGACGAATCCGTTGCGATTGCCCGCCGCGTAATGCGTGAGGAAGGAATCGCCGTCGGGATTTCGTCGGGTGGTGCTATTCACGCCGCACTCGAAATCGGCAAGCGAGCGGAGAACGCCGGAAAGATGATCGTCGTTATCATCCCCTCGAACGCCGAGCGGTATCTTTCCACGATCCTGTTCCAGGACCTGCGTGACGCATAAAGGTCCGCAACGAAAACCGCCACCAGAACTGAAGTAATTCTGGTGGCGGTTTGCAAAGACTGATTCCGTCCAAACACTCTCGTTGTACCCTAACCGTTCCATGCTCCCGCGACCTGCCTCGTTGCCGCGTTAAGGCGATTCCAGAGGTTGACTATAGCAATTGAAAGTACCAGGGCAGCCAGTGACGGTTCGTCGAAATGGCGTACAGCTTCGTCCCATATCTCATCCGGCACCGCGTCTGGTCGGTCGTTGAGACGGGTTAAAGCCTCCGCGAGTGCCAGAGCGGACCGTTCGGCGTCGGTGAAGTAGGGTGCTTCCCGCCACGCCGCCACGGTCAGGATCTGCTCCTCGGTCGCACCGGCCTTCTTAAACTCGCGCGAGTGCATTTCAACGCAGACACTGCAACCGTTGATTTGACTTGCGCGAAGGTGGACAAGGGCATGCGTTTGAAGTGGCAATCCGCCTTTCTTCACGGAATCCCCCAGAGCCATCAAGGCAGCCATGGCGTCAGGAACAACCAACGCCGGGTTCTTCATTCGTGCTTGCATCATTTTCATCTTTAAAACCTCCCATCGGATTCGGATTCTGAAACTTCGACGGACAGCTTGCCCCGTCACATCTACCGGGTCTCATCCGTCAACACCATGACGGAGCGCGGCATGCGAATGTGACTGCCCCAGTCAGGGACAAGCGCGGCCGTTTAACGAAACCGTTTGAGGAGACAAAACGATGAAAACAAAATTGATCGGCTACTGGATGACCACTGCAATCCTCGCTTTCGCATTGTTCGCGGGTGGGGTGGCGGACCTGATGCATCCGCGAGTGATAGACGAGGGGATGACACACCTTGGTTACCCGTTATATTTTGCTACGATCCTGGGATTCTGGAAAGTGCCGGGAGCCATAGTCTTGCTCGCGCCGCGTTTACCACGCCTGAAGGAATGGGCTTATGCGGGTGCGTTCTTTGATATGACCGGCGCGGTCGCATCACATATTCTGTCCGGGGATACCTTAACTCAGTTTATCGCCCCACTTATCTTTGCCGTCTGTACAATTCTTTCTTGGGCTCTTCGCCCTGAAAGTCGTATTCTCGGCGTTCTTTTCCCAATAAAGGGCGCGGATATTCCCGTTAAACAGGGCGGAAATAACACAGCGATGAGAGGAGGTGGCGATGAACGAGCACCAATGGCTGGCTGAACGATTTGAGCAAAACCGGGAACGCCTGGGAGCGGTCGCTTACCGTATGCTCGGCTCTCGAAGCGAGGCAGACGACGCGGTGCAAGAGTCGTGGCTCCGTCTCAACCGGTCTGACCTCAGCGGCGTCGAGAACCTGGAGGGATGGCTGACAACCGTCGCCGCACGGGTGTGCTTGGACATGCTGCGTGCGCGCAAGTCTCGGGGCGAAGAGTCTTTAGAAATGCATGTTCGGGATCACATCGCCGACGGTAAGAGCGGCACTGATCCCGAACAGGAAGCATTACTGGCTGACTCGGTTGGTCTCGCTTTACTCGTGGTCCTTGAAAAGCTCGCTCCCGCCGAGCGACTCGCGTTTGTGTTACATGACATGTTCGCCGTATCGTTTGATGAGATCGGCCAGATTGTGGGGCGGTCTCCGACCGCGGCACGGCAACTCGCAAGCCGCGCCCGTCGCCGTGTGCGGGGAACCTCCACGGCGGAGGGAAGTGTTCTTCGCCTCCAGCGAGAGGTCATCGAAGCCTTCCTCGCCGCCTCTCGCTGTGGCGATTTCGGTGCGCTTCTCGCCGTGCTCGACCCGGATGTTGTTCTCCGAGCCGACGGTCCAGTAGGAACCGCGAGAGTGATACGCGGGGCGACGGGGGTGGCGGGACAGGCATTCGCTTTCTCCGGGCGTGCCGGGTTTGCTCGAACTGCACTGGTGAACGGCAATGTGGGAGTCGTCGTGGCTCCGCGTGGGCGGTTGCTTGTGGCGTTTCAATTCAGAGTCATTCAAGGAAAGATTGCGGAGATTGACGTGGTCACTGCTCCGGAGCGTTTCGGGCAGCTTGATCTGGCAGTGCTTGACGACTGACAAACGGACCGGGATCAAAGCGTATCTTCTTCAGCAATCGTTCAGCGTTGGCGGATACAATCTGTTTGTGAGACGCGCGTCGATTGCGCGAACCGTGGTGCGGTAGGGATGTGCGGGGGGCATGCAAGGAAGCACCCCGCTAACGAGTATGTTCGCGTCGGGACAAACTGCTCGGTCAGACCGGGAGTCAGTCCGTCTTGCAAGCCGTCGCGGATGCGCCATAAAACCTGACACGTTCTGTCGCCCCCGATGCCGAAATTCACCGCGCCGTGCGGGGCGAAGTGTTGTTGCCAAGATCTTTTTTGTTCCACGCCTGGGTTATGGAATCGCCGAGAAACACCGCCCGTATCGCATCCCGCTCATCCCGCGCTTTCTGCCGGTGGCTTCGGTGGCGATCTATCGACCATTGTTCGGGTCAGTCGGGGTAATATAAAGGTAGGGGAGGAGCGGGTCTTACTCCTCCCAGGGTGGCGGTGATAGCACTCCGTCTACCGCGCTATCGCGCTGCCTGTTTCTAAGGGAGCATTTCCTTGACAATCGGTTCGAGGTTGTCGGCATAGATAGCATACCCTTTTTCGTTGGCGTGCAGAAAGTCCGGCATTATCTCTTTACGGAGAGTGCCATCCGGGGCGAGGAATTTGTCGCCGAAATCTGCGAACCGAACATTTTTCATGCCGCTGACTCGTTTTTTCGTTTCGCTGTTGATCTGTTTTATCGCGGATCGCATCCCGTTGTCAGCGGCTTCTTGCGAAGGGAAAATCCCGAGAACAAGAATTTTCGCACGCGGTGTCTTTTCCTGTATTGCCTTGACACAAGTCTCAATGCCCTCGGCGATCCGTGTGTTGCCAAATTCGTTGCGCCACATGTTGTTGACACCGATTGCGAGTACGATCAGTTTCGGCGACAAACCATCGAGTAAACCGTCTTTGATGCGCCACAGGATCTCGTTGGTCTTATCGCCGCCGATTCCCGCGTTTACCGCCTTCAATGGTGCGAATCGCTTCTCCCATTCCATCTTGCCCGCATCTTTCCATCCTTGCGTAATCGAGTCTCCGAGAAAAACCACGTCCGGCTTCTGTGTCTGTGCATCGTTTTTCAGTGTGCGTGCATAGTTCAACCATGACGTCGGGTAGTCCGCCCAGAACCCGTGCATGGGGGTTATCGGGTCGAGTTTAGCGGGTTGCGGTTTATGCTCCGGTATTGTGACGGCGTTGCTCACATCGGAGTCACTGATTCTCACATCGTCGAGCCATGCTTCGCCCTCTCCTTCCACTAACAGAGCCACGGATGCATGGACCGAGCCTTCGGGCAACGTGATTGTTTTCTGGAACGACTGCCATTCGGAATCATTCTGCACATAACCGACCTGCTCGAACGCAATCGGCTCCCATGAGTCCTTGCGCGGCTGGACCGCGAAATTGACTTTGATATTGCCTTTCGATTTGAGGAAGCCGCTGACGGTGAATTTTGCGCCTGCAGGAGCGTCAGCTATCATTTGCGCTCCCTGTCCCTGTGCATCGCCGGTGGCTTTTACTTTCAACGACGCCTTACCTGATTTTTTCTGGGTAATATCGCGCGATAATGTGACCTTGCCGCGACCTTCCCATTTATCGTTCCAGTTATCGGGAACGTCCGCACCCTCTTCCATCCCACCGTTCGCGATAACGATTCGTGCGGAAGAGGAAAGGGCTTTATCGGCGACGGGGGAGATTTTGATCTGCGATGCGAGGGGAGGGCGTGCCGCTCTGGGAGCGGATGCGAGTGCGGCAGTGGTACCTTTTTCCCCAGCCGATGGGGGCGCGATCCGCCACATTCCATAGCATTGTCCTGCTGCCCACGCCTCGCCGGTTCGCGGATCAACGCGGATGCAGGAGACTTCGTGGGGACCGTTGTCCAGTCCCGCCTTGAGCGGTGTGGTCACACTCAGGTTCCGCCATGTTTTCCCGCCATCCGTAGAGCGAGCCGTCGTGCAGTGGGTCGCGTAGGTATTGCGCGGGCCACCGACATACACCGTTTGCGGATTGCGTGGATCGATCGCCACCGTAACACAGCGAAGCATGTTTCCGAACTGATCCGCAGGCAGATCAATCGTGCTCCATTTACCGGCATCGAACACCTTCAATTTCTCTTCCGCCGCGACATACACCCGTCCGGTTTTGTGGTCGACGGCAACGTCTTCCAACGACCCAGAGGTTTCCGAGACCTTTTGCCAGGTCGCCCCTTTGTCTTTGGAGGTAATAACCGCGCCGCCCATTCGTCCGAACAAAGCTTTTGTGTCCGGCGCGTAGGTGAACACGCCCTCGCACGCCGTCATCTTTTGCCAGGTTTTACCCTTGTCCGTGGAACGATGGTCGAAGCAAAACAGCACATCCGGATCCGTCGGGTCTGAGAGGGAAACGTTCGCGCCGCCCAGAGCGATCTCTTTACCATCCGCCCCTTTCACAAACTCCCATGTTTTGCCCGCATCATGCGTGATCCGGATGCGTCGGGCGTCGCCCCAGCCTTCCGCATCCCCGTAGAAAAACGTCTCGCTGTCTACCGCGTGCCCGCCGTAGCAATGACCGCCCCATCCTTTACCCGAGGCATCGAAATATTTCCAAACGGTGCCGCCGTCGTGCGTTGCCGCTGCGTTGTAATCCTGAAAAGCGAGGAACACCGTTTTTGGCGCATGGGCGGAAAAGTTCATCATGCCGCCCATCATCACGCCGTTGTAGCCGTTGTTGTACCATCGGAGTGTTTTGCCACCGTCGTTGGAGCGGGTAACGATGTCGCCTCCCAACCCATACATGATGTTGGGGTCCTTCGGATGCCAAGCATTGAAACCGTTGCGAACATTGTTCGGCATCGGTTCACTGGTTTTAACAACCTGTGTGATCCCGAACGTTTCCCCCCCGTCGTGGCTGTAGTAGCGGTGCCATTGCCAGTTGTCTCGGGCTACCCAGGCAGTCACGCGGTTCGGATCGGCGGGACTTACGGATACGAACTGGACGATCTTGTTGTCGGCTTCGCGGTCCATCCCTTTAGCGGGCAGTACACGGAACGTTTTTCCCTGATCGCGGGAAACTAATACCCCCTCGCTACCGGACACCCAGACGCTTTTCGGCGCGGAACTAACCACCGCGATATTGGAAACCGCCCCGTCACGCACTTTGGTGAATGTTTTGCCGCCATCGATGCTGTAGTAGAAGCCGCCTTTGCCACCGACATAGACAATGCCACCTTTGGAACTGACCCGGACCCGGACCGGGATTCCACCGTCTGCTTGCCCGACAACCGCCGGAAGGTCGCTGACCTGTGACCATGTTTCGCCGCCGTCCGTCGTTTTGAGCAGTCCCGCTTTCGCGGAAGCCACATAGGCGATGGTGCAGATTTTCTTGCCTGCATCGAACGAATCCGGGTCAATAGCCACGCTGTTCCCGTACCCTTCGAGCAATCCCAGCACCGGCTTCCAGGATGCCGCCTTATCGGAGGAAAGGTAGATACCATTCGGAGTTTGCCCCCAGTTCTCGCCCCAATCCACAGAATTTCCGGCGAGTCCGATCACGTGCGACGGATTTCGGGGATCAATGGCAACGCCATTGCAACCGCGTCCGCTCCAGCCGACCGTCGCTTGCTCCCAATTTTTGCCACCATCCAGCGTTCGATATAAACCCCCGACATCAATACTCAAAATCAAAAAGTTCGGGTCTGCGTCGGAAATGACCAGTTCGCGGGGCCACTGACAACCTTCTCCGCCGGGGAATATACCCGCGCTCCTCTGCTCTTGCGTCAAAAGCGGCATTTTGCTCCAACGGGGTGCTACGTCCTTTGTAGCGGGAGTCGCTTTCTTGGTCCCGGCGGGGGATTGAGCAAGGGCGCACCCGGCGGGTAAAACCAGCGCAACGAGGGCAATGGTAGCCGCAAGGAAAACGTTTTCATTAATCAGGCAGTTTTTTGTCATCATTGTCATACTTTCAATCTGTCGTGGTGTTTGGGAATACGATTCGTTTTACGGAATACGTTTTCCTGCCGGTTCCAAATAAAAAAAGCGGGCAGAACGCCCGCTCTTTCATTATTCGCGACTAAACACTTCACGTCGTGCTTCGCGCTCCCGGTCGCGGTCCGCGATAGCCTCTCGCTTGTCGTATAGTTTTTTGCCGCGCCCGACACCCAACTCTAATTTAGCAAAGCCGTGCTCGAAAAAAAGCGAGATAGGAACGAGTGATAATCCCTTCTGCTCTGTGATTGCGCCGAGTTTGTTCAATTCGCGGCGCGTCAGTAACAGTTTGCGGGGGCGGATCGGGTCAACATTGTAGCGTCCGCCTTCCTCATGCGGGCTGATATGCATATTGTGTAGCCACGCCTCGCCGTTTTTGTCGAGGCGAGCATATGATTCGCTCAAACTTGCCCGACCGGAGCGGAGCGACTTCACTTCTGTGCCCACCAACACCAAGCCTGCTTTCACCGAATCCTCGATGAAATATTCGTGCCGCGCTTTGCGGTTATTTAAAACGGTACGTTTTTCGCCGTTCTTGTCCTCTTTCGCCATGTGTCTCTCCTTCTGCTAAGTCATATTTTATCATGGTAGACAAACAGACAAGCCGCGCACGACGGCACGGCTTGTCTGTTCCACCAGACCGAAAACTAAAGCTTTTTCGCGAGTGGGGCGGATGCGGTACCCTTGGACAACGCAATGTAGTCCGCGAGAATATTTTCCGCTTCAGACAAAGTCACATCCGGTTCCGGCAACCGCGACTTGTTTTTCTTTTTCTCTTCCGTTGTCGGCAAGGGAGCCTCGTCTGTCCCGTCCAGGAACCCTTTTTTCACCTGTTCCGCGGTTAGCGGTTTGGGTAAGCCGGGTTTCATAGCGGTTGTCAGCGTCAGCGGATACACCGTGTCTTTAGGAAGGACGCGGGTCGCCAGTGCCTTCTGCCGTGCCTCGATCCGGGCATCTTCCTCATCCTGTTCCTTGCGGCGCGTTGTTTCATTCAGCGAGATCGTTTTTTGATCCTGCGATTTGGCGACGCGTGCAATCGTTTCTTTCAGATAACGGAAGTCGCCGCTTTTTGTCACTCTTGCCGTGCTTCGTTTGGTTAGCTCGGTGGTGTATGGCGCGACCTCGTTCACCTTGGTATATTTCGCGCTCGGAACAACATCCCACGGCAAGGGATTCTCAAGAGAGCCTTCCCCGACTTCGAGTTCATTGTTGATGGAAGGGAGCACGATGTCCGGTACCACGCCTTTGAGCTGGGTCGATGAGCCGCTCGGCCGATAGAACTTGCGAATCGTGATCT
>JACMIS010000773.1 GCA_014381035.1 Armatimonadota bacterium | reverse complement strand
GTGGGGCGTACCGGGTACAGGGTGCTTGCCGTACTCCGTTTGGCGAAGCCCCGGCACGCAGTGCCTCACAGCGTTGGACTTCAGTCCCACGATAATGGGGGAATCTATCTATCATTTCGCCCCCTTCCCGTCCGCGCTATCGGCGGCGGCACCATCGAACGGGTTTCCCGGCGGACCCTGTTTCTTGAAGTACGTGTCCGGCTTTTCCCCCTGCCGCGTTTGCCAATCCGCGAGCAAGATCGGTTTAGATTTCGCATACTCCGGGTTTGCCGTGACGAACCGGTCGAACGCCGTGCGGTCCGTGAACGCTTGCGACCAGTGCGCACACCCAGCATGGCTCGCCTCCTGCTCCAGAAACACGGCGGACTTACCGAGCGCGGTATTGGTCGCGTTCAGATTGCCCTGCTCGTCGGAAACGAGAATCAGCGGGCGATTGGTGTCCTCAGTGGCTAAATGGAGCACCGCGCGTCCCTTGGTTTCGGCGGACATATCGCGGGCGCAGAGCGGACAGCGTACCCGCATCGTCCAGCCGTCGGCGGAAACCGTGTGCAGATCTTTTGTCGCCATCGGCATCGAGCAGTGATGGCACGACGCCATGCTCATCCATCCCATTCCCGGCATAAACATCGCGTCGCGCGGCATGTCCGGCATTTGCCCCATTCCCGGCATCCCGTCCATGTGGCGGTAATCCCGCCACTTGCCCGGCTCGGGCGCGTCGCCCGGTTTGTAGCCTTTATGCGCCGCCGCCATCACGCGCCAGATGGCAAGACGTACCGCATCGTCTTTCTGCCTCTGTGTCATGTCGCCCGACACCAGAATATCGTTCACCATGTCGTGAAGCATATGCAAATTATCGAACACATTGGCGAGTTCGGGAAACCGCAGGGAAAAGCGCGGCGATACTTCGCCGGTCATCGGCATGAAATTCCGGTCTGTGCGGTACAGTTCGGTTTCCCGATACTGCGTCCCGATAACCTCGTAGACCTGCTTCTGCTCGTCCGGCGTTTTACCGTACAGGGCATCATACATCGCCCCCTGTAGCCAGTGGTACCCCCAGAATAACCCGTTGGTTTTGGGGTAGTTATTGCGGAAGCGGCGCGAATATGGTTGCCCGTACAAATAGCCCATATTGAGCGGGAGCGGCGTGATCGCATAGGGCAGCGTGGTTTCATAAACCATGTACAACTGCTCGATCTCGCGCTCCTTTCCGCTCTGCGTCATTTTCGCGTTCGCCAGAACGTCCACGGTTTGCGCGTGGAGGAGATGCGTCTGCTCGAAAACCTGTTCCAGTACGCCGTAGCGGCGGCTGAACGTGTTCGCGAGAAGCCGCTCATTCGGCGCGAAACGCGGCGGGTTCTTGAGCACATGCACAATATCGGCGTAGGTCTTCGATTCCAGCGTTTTCGCCTTACCCGTGACCAGGGCTTCATAGGCGAGCGAGTGCCCCACCCCGACGGCGTTCAGATCGCGGGCGAGTGCGGGCAGGTAATACACGTTGAAGTTGTAACCACCCCGCGTATACGACACCTCGTTTTGCTTTTCGTTGGTGAGCCACTTCGGAAATGTGATCGGGTTGTCTTCCGTGCGGATGGACACCTCCGGCAATGCCATCCCGAATAGCAGACTGTCGAACCCGGCGCGAAGGAGATCGCGTCGGGTAGTTTTTTCGTTTCGCATCTTATTTCGTGGTGTCCTTCGCCAGCGTGAGGAGTTGCGCAAAGGTGAGCGGTTTGGCATCCGGCGCGATAACTTTCGGATTCGCCTTGACATATGCATCCAGCGCGGCACGGTTGGTAAACGCCCGGTACGTTCCGGCACAGACCGCATGATTTACTTTTTCCGCGCCGAGAAAGACAGTCCCCTCTGGAACCGACCACCTGGCACCAGTACGAGTGATGGCAATGGGGAGTCCTTTCTTTTCCGACGGTGCCAGTATCGTGACATTGCCGGACGCGAAGGATTTCGCGTTTTGCGCGTCGGAGAGGGCACAGAATACACTTCGGTACTCAATACGTTTGCGACCGAAACGGAGTGCAGTCTCGTTATCGGATGATTTGGTGTCCTGTACAATGTCTCGTTTGCAGAACGCGCAGGGGGCTTCGTGAGCGAAAGCGATGCTTACGGCGGACGCGAACACAATCGCCCCCGCGATACCGGCAACCAGTGGTCGCCGAAAAGTGGTTATTTGCATGGGAGAATCTCCTTGTTCGAAAAGAGGAATCGCGGCTTCAGACGCTGAAGCGTTCCGCAGGAAGTCTTCAGCGTCCGAACCCTGTCCTATCGGAATATTACGGGCGGCTGGGCGTTACTTTGGCAAGAACAGCCTTGATAGCCGGTTTCGCCTTTGCGGACTTGGCGACTTTACCCTTTGCTTTAGTACCGCAGCAACCCGAGCCACAGCATGATGCGCCGCAACAGGAGGCACCGGGGACACAGCAGGACGCGCCCGGCTTGCAACACGCCATCGCGCAACAAGACCCGGCTTTCGGGGTTTCCTTGGCGGAAGCGGGCGACGCGGCGAAGGCGAACACAGCGGTAAGTGC
>JACMIS010000772.1 GCA_014381035.1 Armatimonadota bacterium | reverse complement strand
TGCCGTTTTTGGTTAAAATCGTCGGCGTCATGGAGGAGAGGGGGCGTTTGCGGGGCGCGATGGCGTTCGCCTCGCCCTGCACCAGCCCGTAACCGTTGGGGACACCCGGCTTGCTCGTGAAATCGTCCATCTCGTTGTTGAGCAGGATGCCGGTTCCTTTCGCCGTGACGCCGCTCCCGAAACTCTCGTTCAGCGTGTACGTGGTCGAAACCGCGTTGCCTTCGGTGTCCACGACCGAGTAGTGCGTGGTTTCTTTCGACTCGTAAGGGAGCGGGTCGCCGTGGCGCAGGTCCGCACTCGGCGTCGCGCGGGCGGGGTTTATCGTCGCCGCTGTTTTCGTGGCGTACTCTTTCGACATCAACCCTTTCGCCGGGACGCGCACGAAATCCGGGTCGCCCATAAACTCCGCGCGGTCGGCGAAGGCACGGCGCATGACCTCGATCATCAGATGGTGCGCCTCCGACGAGTTGCCCAACGCCCTGAGGTCGTGCCCTTCCAGCATGTTGAGCATCTCGACCAGCGCGACCCCGCCGGACGACGGCGGTGGCATCGTCAGGATTTCGTGACCACGATACGTGCCGCGTAGCGGCGTCCGCTCCACCGGTTTATAGCCTCTCAGGTCGTCCGTCGTAACCAGCCCGTTGTTTCGCTTCATATCGGCGGCGATCAACGCGGCGGTTTCGCCTTCGTAGAACTCGCGCGGTCCCTTGTCTTCGAGCCGCTTTAATGTTCGGGCGAGTTCCGGCTGGCGGAACGTTTCGCCCTCGCGGTAGAACTTGCCGTCGCGCTGGAAAATGCGGCGACTGTCGGGAAACTGCGGCAGGGATGTGTTGGAACGCAAACCGCTTGCTAGCAGGTTGGTGATTGGAAAGCCGCGTTCGGCGAGGCGTCGGGCAGGCGCGACGACCGCTTTCCAGTTCAGCCGCCCATACTTCTTCTGCGCCAACGCGAGACCGGCGACGGTTCCCGGCACGCCGACCGCGCGATACCCGACCTGCGAAACGTTCGGCGCGACACTGCCGGATTTATCGAGGTACATGCCCCGCGTCGCGGCGGCAGGCGCGGTTTCGCGGTAATCGAGAACGTTCGTGTGACCATCGGCGAGGCGAATCAGCATAAAGCCGCCCCCGCCCAGGTTCCCGGCGGCGGGGTACGTGACGGCGAGCGCGAGTCCCACGGCGACTGCGGCATCCACGGCATTCCCACCCCCTTGCAAAATATCTACCCCGACCTGCGACGCGACACTATCAGCGGAAGCGACCATCCCATGCGCGACGCGGTTGCGTTGCGGTCCGTACTGGGCGTGCGCGGAGAGCGGCAAGGAGAGCAGGAAAAGCGCGAGGAGAACGGCGGGAGCGATACGGCGTGTCATACTCCGCAGTTTCGCAAAGGTGGGGTCGATTTCCTGCCCAGGACCGGTAGCATCCGTGAACACATTCCTTGCCCGCTACTTATCACTCTGTTTTTTGCGACGCCGGATATAAGGTCGTGAAAAGCCAGATCGCCGCGTCTTTTCCCCAACAGCCCGAACAGTTGCCGGGGCGCATTCACCATACAGACCGAATCTTGCCAGAAGGGACGATGCAATCGCCCCCGAACGATTCGCCTGTCTTTGTTGGTCGCGAATTTCCGACCCGCCCGCCCTCTTCTTAGCGATTTAGCGGGGCGACCGCCCCAGACTCCAGCGAGTCTTGTGTGCAACTTTCAGTGATAAATATCATGGATTCTCAGGGCTGCCTGTCGCGCCCACGTCAGCGTCGCGACGAGGCGGGCGACGGTCCCTTTCGGTATTCCTCGTCCGTCACCTTCTCCCTGAACTCCACGGTCCTGCCGTCCTTGGCTTCATGGATGGCGAAATAAGTCATCGCATGATCGGGCGTGGCACCCTCCCAGTGCCTCTGCCCAGCCGGACACCAGATGGTGTCGCCGACGCGGATCTCGGAGACCTCCTCGCCCTCGCATTGCGCCCAGCCTACGCCGCTCGTCACGATCAGCGTCTGACCGAGCGGGTTTACCTTCCAGGGTGTGCGTGAGCCGGGGGTGAAGTTGACGGTAGCACCGGCCAGTCGGCTCGGTGCTTCGCGCTCGAAGTAGCCGCTGATATAGACGTCGCCCGTGAAGTTCTTCTCGGGAGCCTTATTGGTCGGCAAGGTGCTGTTGCGATAGATTTGCATGGTCGTCTCCAGTTCATCCGTAATATTCTGGTCGGTCGATGTCCGAGATGAGGCCGATCTCCCTCGGCTCCCAGCCGAGGCTCGCTCTGGTCTTGTCGCTGGAAGCCGGGCCATTTCCAGCGGCAAACATGGCCCCAAAACCAGAGAAAAAACTAAAGTGTCCGGCTGCCTCATCGGGAGAAATAGATCGGGTTGGCACTCCCAGATGGTTGCCGATGACCTCGGCAATTTGCCTGAACGGAACACCTTCCTCGGCAACCGCGTGGAAGGGGCCGTCCTGCGTGCCATGCTCCAGTGCTAAGCGGAAAACCCGCACCGCGTCGAGCCGATGGACCGCAGGCCAAAGATTTTGACCTTCTCCGACATAAGCGGAAACCTTCTTCTCACGCGCCAGCCGTATCAGTTCCGGCACGAAACCATGTTGCTCGCCGACGCCATGCACAGTGCGCGGAAGGCGAACCCAGGTTGCACGCACGCCGCGTGCCGCAATCGCAGTAGCTGTCTGCTCGGGAGTGTGGGGGAAGGCCGGATTGACCGGGGGAGGCGGTGTTTCTTCCGTGAACACTTCGCCGGGTGGCAAAAAACCAAAACCGCTCGTCACGATAACCGGGCGGTCAGACCCTGTGTAGACATCGCCGAAGGCTTTAATGGTCTGCCGATCTTGCTCGGACAGTTCTAAGATCTTCGACATATCGAGGCTGAAGGCCAGATGGACAACGCCATCGGCCTGGGACGCGGAATGCTTGAGAACTTCAAGGTCGCTCAGCGAGCCGAGAACTGGTTTGGCACCCGCCGCACGCAAGTCGTGCGCCTTCTGCTCGGAACGAACGAGCCCAACCACCTGATGACCGGCCTCGATCAACTCCTTGACCAGAGCCGAGCCTATCCAGCCATTGGCACCTGTAACAAACACTTGCATCGAAATTTTCCTTTCGCAGGGTGCTCTTTGTACACTTTTGTTCTCGTCTATGCCCCAAGAGCAACGGGGACTTACGGCATTGTCGAACTCCGCCGCAGTTGTTTTCATGTCAGTCTATGACATTATATCGTAGCGACAGCGACTGTCAAATATGCGGGTATAATCTAAACATGCCCCGCAGTGGAGAAGAAGCCCGCCGCCGCCTTCAGCAGGCAGCCTTAGAACTGTTCAGCGAACGCGGTTATGACCGGACCACCGCGTCCGAAATTGCCGCCCGCGCAGGCGTCACGGAACGCACCTTCTTCCGCCACTTCCCCGACAAGCGCGAGGTTCTGTTCGACGGGCAAGCCAGGTTGCGGGCGGCTCTGACCGGCGCGATAGCCCAAGCCCCTGACGGACTACAGCCCCTGGAATTGCTGTATTGGGCGTTGCAATCAATCGAGCAGTTGATGGAAGACAACCGAGCATTTGCTGTCCCCCGGCAGCAGGTAATCGCAAGTACTCCTGCTCTTCAGGAGCGCGAGTTGGCGAAGATCGCTGCCCTCACTGAGAATTTGGCTATGGCGTTGCGACATCGCGGCGTTGACGAGCGTCGGGCGACTTTGGCGGCGGAAATTGGAATGGCATCCTTTTGTTACGCGGTCGCTTCCTGGTTTGCCGATCCATCGCATCGACTGAATGTGCATCTCGATCATGCCTTCGACGAGATATGCAAGCTGTCATCGCCGCTTACCGACACCAATCCAATTCGTAACCAATTAGCAAGCACAGAATGATATAACCCGAAAAGAACCGCACTTTCATAGGCTGGGAAATTTCCGTGGGACTGAGCGGCAACAAGAGACAATTCGGGTTATTTTACAAAAATGCCTTGACAAACGTGACAGTTGCTTTGTATTCGTTGCATGAGTGACAGTAGTACGCGATATTCTCAAGATCATCCTGACCTGTTACAACTCGCGGCTTAAAGTGATCGTGTGTTAGTCTTCTGACCGCATTTTGCTCGGTAACGCCGCAGTAACTACAGCGCGTAACAAAGCCTGATTATACGTTACCTACCATCCGCAACCACGATCTGCGCTTTCACGGAAGCGGGCGGCATTTTTGCGGCGAAATCGAACGCTTTGACGCTGTCAGCGAACCCGAACGTGTCTGTGATCAGCGGCTTGACATTGAGTTGACCGCTTCCCATCAGGGCGAGGGCACGCCCGTAGGCGTTCGCGTAGCGGAAAACGTGCTCGACGCGGGCTTCCTTGATCTGCGCGGCGACCACGTCGTAGGCGATGGACTGACCGGGCATGCCGACCATCACCACGCACCCGCCGGGGCAGAGCGGCGCGAACACGCCTGACGCCGCTTTCTCGTTACCACTGCATTCGAACACAATGTCCGCACCCCAACCGTCCGTCAGAGTTGCGACGGCCTCGGTCAGGTCCCGTTCGCGGACATTGATGGGAACGATGGCGGTACCGAGCGAACCCGCTAACACCAACTTCGGGGTTTGTACGTCAGCGACAATGACCCGGCTACACCCACCCGCGAGCGCAGACAACGCCGTCACCATTCCGATAGGACCCGCGCCGACGACTACGGCGACATCACCGGGAGCGATACGCGCTTTGGCGGCGGCGTGGATGCCGACCGCGAGCGGTTCGACCATCGCGCCCTCGGCGAAACTGACAGTGGGCGGCAGTTTGAAGGTGAATTCCGCCGGGTGAACCACGAACGGACGCAGAACTCCGTGTACGGGCGGCGTCGCCCAGAAGCGAACCGCCGGGTCGAGGTTGTAGCGACCGAGACGCGACGCCCGCGAGTGGGGATCGGGGATGCCCGGTTCCATGCAGACCCGGTCGCCGACCTGAAGCGCAGTCACCGTCACCCCGACTTCGACAACCGTACCAGACGCTTCGTGCCCGAGTACCATCGGCGCTTCTACGACGAACGGTCCGATGCGCCCATTCTCATAGTAATGTAGATCGGAGCCACAGATACCGACGGTGTGGATCGCGATACGGACATCACCCGGTCCCATCGGTTCGTCCACCGCGAACTCGCGCAGGCTAAGCCGCTGTTTTTCTTCTAAAACGAGGGATTGCATTTTTTCTATATGTCGCGAAGACGTTTTACTTCTTTCGTTTGTGGGCGAGAAGCCATGGGAGCAGATCCGGCTCTTTGTAGGCGTAGTCCCAACTGTTATGTCCGACGCCGGGGTACTCGGTGTACCGAACGTCCGCCTTGCGGGCGTACAGGATAGCCGCCATCTGGCGTGATTCGGATACCGGGACCGCCCCGTCCGCGTCGCCATGAAAAATCCATTGCGGGATCGGCGCGACCGCTGTCGCCATCACGGAATACGGGTTTACCGGGTTGGCACCAGCAGGCAGTGTTTCCGGGGTCTGATTGCGCGATACGATCCCGCCACAAACCGGCGCGAGGGCTGCCCAACGGTTCGGGTGTCGTTTGGCAAGTTCCCACGTACCGTATGCCCCCATGGAAAGCCCGGTCAGATAAACACGCTGGGGGTCGCCATTGAACTCCGTCATGGTTTGATCGAGTGCTTTCATTACCATCGCTTCCATTTCCGGTGCCGTCCATCGGTTGTCGGCGCGGCACTGCGGGGCAACCACGACGGCGGGAAAACCGTCCCCCTCTCGTGCGATCATCAGGCGGATACCGTTCTTGGTTTGCGCCGTGTTATCGTCGCCACGTTCTCCCGAGCCATGCAGGAAAACGATCACGGGAAGGTTTCCGCGCCGGTCCAGTTTCGCCGGGATATGGATCAGATATTTATAGGTTCCGCTCGGGGTAGTTACGGTGCGCTCTGTGAACAGTATCGTTGCGGGGTCCGTTTCGGCGGCGTGTGCGGGGAGCACCACAGACGTTGCGACGAGGGCAAGCACCATTCCCCGCAAGAGAAAGGCACGGCGCGGCATGGCGGACCGGGAATTCGATAGGAAGGGAATAGCGCGGTTCCCCGTGTGTTGAACAGTCATAAGGCATGGTTCGTGAACCCCTTGCTTGAATCCTGCCTTGTCTGGACGCTTCAACGTCCGCAACGTCAGTCCTCGCGGCGGAATTCGTTTTTGAATTCCATATTCTTGCAGTATTGCAGTATCGTCATGTCGGTTCGTTTCCCGTCCGCGCCCGTGTAGCGAACGCCGATACGCTCCTCGATACTGCGCGGGTCGAACCGAACGATAACAGCGCGTTTCGTGGAAACCCGGTTATACGCTTCTTTGAACAGTTCGGCGTCCATCTCCTCCGCAAAGAAAAAGACGTAGTAGCGTTCGTCCTCGGGGTCGAAGTGAAGAACAAACTCGTGTCCGGCTTCCGGGTCGGCTGGCGCGTCGGTGACTAAAGTAAAGGGGCGGGCGGGATTGTATTCGGGATAATCATCCATCGGTTTCGTTTGCTGTTATATCCGCTTTCGGGGGTTTCACCCATCAAATACTATTTCGCCATGTGTGTGCCACAACAGGAACCGGTCGCCGACGATTTTTTTGTCACGGTGCC
>JACMIS010000771.1 GCA_014381035.1 Armatimonadota bacterium | reverse complement strand
CGCGTCAGTATCGTCCCGACCGTTTTCGGCGAACGCGCCGTGATGCGTATCCTGGACAAGGGCACCGCGATGCTCGGTCTGGAAGAGCTGGGACTGCGGGCGGACGTGCTGGAAAAGTACCGACAGATGATCCGCATCCCCTACGGCGTTATTCTGGCGACCGGTCCGACCGGATCGGGCAAGTCCACGACTCTGTACGCGTCACTTCAGGAGATCATGTCCCCGGCGACCAATATTTTGACCATCGAGGACCCGGTGGAATACCAGGTTCAGGGAATCAGTCAGATTCAGGTGCGTTCCAATATCGGGCTGACGTTCGCGAGCGGACTGCGCAGCATCGTTCGTCAGGACCCGGATATCATCATGGTCGGCGAGATCCGCGACCACGAGACCGCCGAGATCGCGATTCACGCCGCCCTGACCGGACACCTTGTTTTTTCTACCCTGCATACCAACGACGCCCCCGGAGCCGTGACCCGGCTGCTCGATATGGGCGTCGAACCCTACCTGGTCGCGTCGTCGCTGATCGGCGCGGTCGCCCAGCGTCTGGTGCGTCGCAACTGCCCGAACTGTAGCGAACCATACCTGCCGGACGCCGAATCGCTGGAAGGCATCGGACTATCGGCGGAAAAATGGCTGTCCGGCGGCGCGACCACGCCGCCGTTCCGGCGCGGGGTCGGTTGCGACAAGTGCCAGCAGACCGGCTATAAAGGGCGGCAGGGTTTGTACGAACTGTTTTTGATTGACGACACGATCCGAAAAATGACGATTGCCCGCTCCTCCTCGTCGGAGATGAAGGACCATGCCGCCCGCGCTCAGGAGATGCGCTCGCTAGTCGGCGACGGTGCGCTCTCGGTACTCGCCGGACGCACAACGCCGGACGAGGTGTTACGCGTCTGTCGCCGGGAGGCATTCTAACCGATGGCACAGTCCCAGACCCTTACGTATGCCTATGCCGCACTGGACACGGCGGGAGTTCGGCGCACCGGTGTCGTGGACGCCGAAAGCCGCGATGCCGCGATTGCGCGCCTTTCTGCCGAGGGTCGGTTTGTCGTCGAGATCAAGGAATCGCGCGGCGAGACGAAATCGGGAACGTCTTCCGGTCCGAAGCGGGGTTCGCGCCGCCCGCCTTCCCAACAGGACCTATCCCTTTTTACGCGCCGACTCGCGGACCTTTCGGAGGCGGGGCTGCCGCTCGACCGCGTGCTACAGGTGATCGCGGAGCAGTCCGAGAACGCCGTCTTGACACACGTCGCGGAGGAAGTCTACAAGGACGTGCGCACCGGGATGCCGGTCAGCCAGGCGATGGTGCGCCATCCGAAATATTTCAACGAAGTCTTCACCCAGACGCTCCGCGCCGGTGAGGCGACCGGGCAATTTGCCGAAGTCGCCGGTCGCTTAGCAGATTTTCAAGAAAAAGAAGTCGCACGCCGTAGCCAAATCACCAGTGCGCTCGTCTATCCATCGGTACTGGCGTTTACCGCCGTTTCCGTGGTCGGGTTTCTGCTCGGATTCGTGGTGCCGCGCTTAGCCGGAGTTTTTCAGGATATGGGCGATGATCTTCCGATCATGACCAAAATCCTGCTTGCCGGGACCGGCTTCCTGCAAAAAAACGGGATTCTGGTCGGAGCAGCCGTCTTCGGTCTGGCACTGGCGATCCGGTTCTGGATCGGGACCCCGGCGGGCATGGAAAACTGGGACCGATTACTGCTCCACGCGCCGATCATCG
>JACMIS010000770.1 GCA_014381035.1 Armatimonadota bacterium | reverse complement strand
TAATCGGATGGTGCCGAAACCCCATGCTCACCCAGAACACTTTCCCAGGCACTGCGCCGCTGAACCGCACTTGCCGAGTTCCATTCCCCGCTCAAGTGGGCGATCCGCGTGTGACCCAGGTGTAATAAATATTCCACCGCGAGCCGAATACCGGCGGCATTGTCAACGTCTACGAAACCGATTCCGGTTGGGGCGGTGGCGGTGTAGGGTAGAGGGAGCGCGGAAACAGCGACCACGGGAATATCTAAGGCGGACAGTGCCTCAATAACATCGGAGCCAGTAAGTGGTGCCACTACCAAAACGCCATCGGTGCGCCGGTCACGGAACCGGGCGACGGACGCCGCATCGTCACGCCAGATTTGTGTGTAGTGCAGAATGTCGTATCCGTCCGCTGCCGCTTGTTCGGTAATCCCGGCTAAGATAGCGGAGGCGTAGTCGTCGGAAAACGCTTCTGCGGAGGACAGGACGAAAGGAATGAGTACACCGATGATTCGTGTTGTGCGAGTAACCAGGCTGCGTGCGGTCGCATTCGGATGGTATGACAGCGTCCGTGCCGCCTCTTCGATGCGGACACGCGTCGCAGGTGAAACACGGGTGTTAGATCGGGAACCGTTCAGCACTGATGACACGGTGTACGGACTGACCCCTGCGATACGCGCGACATCTTGCAGGGTAGGGTTTGTATTTTTACGCATCATAGCAACACAATCATTCTATCCCGGTGCAACAATATGACCAATCCTTTAGTCATTCGCGGTTCAAGTATACGCAATGATTTGGGCTCTGTCAAGAGGGAACAGGGTTCGACTTCACCCTTCCCTGATTCGCTCCGCTTCAATGCCGGTTTTTGATCTGGCTGGTGATCGTGCTGTCGGTGATTTTCGTGTCGTTCGCGAGCAGAAACGCTTTGGAAAGGATCACGGATAACCGCGTATCGCCCTCAAACGGCAGGAAGACATTGGCAGTATCCGTATCGGCTTTGCGCCCCGGCACGATGCACAGGTACTGATCATTCGGTTCCATGAGAATGTTCGCGGAGCCGAGGTGGATTTTGTAGGTGCGCAGATCGCCACGCACCTGGAGGAATCGCTTCGAGAGTTCGCATCGTCCCGCGATTTTGAGTCGGGGTAACAGTTTCGTCAGCACCTCGCGCCGCGTTTCTGCGGACGCGGAAAGCTCGCCGAAGCCATATTCATACCAGTAGTTGCCGAAAGCATTGCGGTTCGTGCCAGTATCCGCCCACGCCGGATCGTTGCCCACGCTTGCCACCCCGACGAACAGGTCGACATCGCGCAAAATCTCGGAGAACGGTAGCGCAGGGACGTCGGTCAGCGGAAGGGGGTCGTTTTCACCGATCCGGTAAAAGCGCACCTGATCCGTGGAAATATACGTGAAGATACCCGAACTGCTGTAATCGTCTCCCGCACCGATCAGGAAATATTCGGCGCGGAGATTCCAGCCGGAGAGGGTACGCTCCGCTTGCTCGTCCCACGCACCGTCCCATCCGCCCTGCAGGGCGTGCTTCCAACCGCGACCGTGCGCCAACGCGTTCATCTGATGCTGTTTCAGAATGTGACCCGCGAATCGGTTGGAATACGTCCCGGTCGCGAGTTCCGCGTCTGTAAGCAGATACACTTCACGGTACGCCTGCTTGAAGGGTTGCACGATACCGAGCGCGGTAAGCCGTTCGCGCCACAATAGAACGTACTCCGGCGCGAAACCGAGCGGGTGCCAGAGAGCTACCCTGGTTTCGGGAGTCAACCAGGACAAGGGGGTGCCGCCCACATCCCGAAATTCGCCCGTCGCCGGGTCGTAAATCCCTTCTGCTTTGTTCGCACCATCGGCGAAATGCCAGACAAGCCGGTTGGCAATTTTCGCGAGCAGGGGATGCGTGACGAACCGGGCGACGAAATCGGTGTACTTCCACGACCGTTGCGCCAGATAAAAACTGTCGAATCGCGTCTTTTGCGCTGTCAGTGTTTTCCCTGCGGCGTCGGCGTCCGCTTTGAGTGCTTTGTAACGCTCCGCATTCTCGCCGGTTTTGAGAGCAGACGGAACTGTTTTCAGTGACTTGCCATCGGGGGCGATGTGGGAAAGAAACACGTCGCCCGTGTTACGATCCACTGCGCACTCAACGACATACTCCCCGGCATCGCTCGGGAAGGTTTCCCTGCGTACTCCGTATGCATCCAAACCGTAGGTCGGAACGGACAGGTCTTCGAGATCGTCCTTTGTCACCCCCTGCCGCTTGGCGACCGTTTCCAGCGTGCGCTCGATAACGGTAAGTGTCGGGCGGTGCGTCACACGGGTTTTCATCCGAGAGAGCGCGGGTACCGCCTCGGGATTGCCGGGCGATTCGCCGAGGGCATAGATCGCCGCCGTAGACGCCCGTACCGCCCACGACCCGACGCCGGGGACTTTGGCGAAACACGCCCCCGCCATTTTCCCGAGAGCGCGAGCCACCTCCGGCTCGGTTCGCCTCACGCACGACCAGGCGAGACCCTTTAAGATCCCTATGTTGCGGTCACTGTGCTTGCTCACGGTTTCCGTCCACTCCGTCGTCTGTCTCAGGTACGTCTCCCGGTGGACGACGTTTTCTATGGTCGGCGCGGAGACGGCGTTCAGCCAGCGGGCAATACGGACGACGAAGTTATCGCCCAGAGATGCCACCATTCCCTGCGTTTTTTTCGCCCACTCTTTCGTCGGTTTGCTACCGTCCGCCGTCTGCGCGTGTGCGAAAAGGCGTTTCCATACAGCTACTTCACCATCTGACATTCCCTTCAAGTCGGCGAGAACAAGCGTCGCCCACGCTTCGCCCGAATCGTCGGGGAGGATAGCCAACTCCCCATTCCCGAGCAGTTCATTCACGGTGAGGGCTATCTTCGCGGCTTCCGCGCTCGACTCTTTAGCAACGCTGGAATGTATTTCCTGTAATTTGGCGCGGAGTTCGGGCGAGATCGTCCCTCCGGCGTCTACGAACCGCCGCACCACGCGCAAGCGCGATGCAAACCCGTAACTGTACACCCCCCATCGAATGTGCAAAATGGCAAGCAACTGGTCTGCCGTGAAGGGGAGATGCCGTTGCAACAGACTGTTTTCCAACCCGGTGGAGTAGTAATCGTAGTCCGCCAATTTGCAAATCTGAAGCAACACCTCGGTTTGCACTTCTGGCAAGGATTCCAAAATCGCGTTGCCCGTGGCGAGGTCTTTGGGTTTCCATTCCTGATACCCGCGCCCTTTGCGCTTCGCTTCCTTTTTGTACTCGCCCAGAAGCCGCCTCGCTTCACTGCTGTTATCACTCAGCGGGGTAACGACCTGCCTGATCCAGTTACTGATAGACATGATTCTTATCCCCCCACCAGTGGGACCAGTTTGACGAACGAGACTTGAGTCGTTTCGGTCAGCAGTACGGCTTCATCCAGCGAATCCACCTGCTTGTCGTCTACCAGCAACAGTATGCCGTTTGCCTCGAAGGCGGCGATGGCTTTACGGTATTGCGAATCGGCGTCAATCAGCCGTTTTCCGGTGCGTATCCGGTAGCCGTTCAGCGTCACCTCGGCGTCGGTCGGTTGCACCAAGCCTCGAAAGTATTCCGGCGGCGCGGCGTTGTACTCGCGGACTTCCTGATACACCCGTTCACGGATCAGTTCCCGAACCGTGATGCACTCGGTCAAAAACGAAAGCGAAAGCTTATGCGTGGCGGTACCGGTCATGGTTTCATCGCGCACGGCAAGCGTATATTTCGGCGTCGGTGACATGGTTGTTTTTCCTGGTTCCTTCATGATTGGGTACTCCATCTCCGGCGGAACGAACGGAAACAATACGCGCTATTATTTTCTCGCGCACGTTGATCACTTCTTCTCCGTTCTTTTTAGCGAAAACCCGCAGAAAGAAGTCACCGCTAAGCGAACGTTTGCAGTTCGCGCCAGACGCGCCGGTTCAGGTCCAGTTTGCCGCACTGTTCGCACCCAGAGACAAAACCTCCGCCGTGCAGTTTCGCGCGAAGTCGCGTATATGTCCCGCCCTGCCAGAGTTCGGCGAACCGATTTTCATGCAGGCTTCCCACACGCAGTTCGGGGTTCGCATTACAGCAGAAGCGTACCTCCCCGTTCGCCCCGATCCGCCCGTAATAATGCCCGGCGCGACAACCGGTTTCCATGACGGACTCACCCGCCAGAGTTTCGCCCCGCAACTCCGCGGCAAACACTTCCCAGTTCGCAGGAACATTCAACGTGTCTGCGAGCGATTGCAAGCGCGGTAGATCGGTGAGAAGTGCGGTGCGGAGTGCCGCAGATAAATCCAGGGCGGCGGTTTCCTCAGTCACGGAAACCCGCTTCCATTGCACCGACGCATGTAGTTCCTCCGCGATGCGGATCGCCTTTTCCAGAATGTGTGCGTTCAGGGCGCAGACGACGAACACCAGTTTCAAGGAGGTACCGGCGTCGCGAATCGCGTGAAGAGTTTCGAGGAGTTTTCCGAAGTCGTCCGGCGAACGGTTCGGGTGGAACGCGGCGTAGGATTCGGGGTCGCCCGAGGAGAAATTCGCCAGAACGGTGTCAATTCCGAGAGCAACCAATCGCTCCCGGTCGCGGGCAAGGGTGAGATTAGAAATCAGCGTGACTTTTAAGCCCTGTGCTTTGGCGTCGCTGGCGATGTCGTAGAATTGTGGGTGGGCGAGGGGATCGCCGCCGCCGGTAAAGATGACGCGCTCCGTACGCATCGTTCGCGCGTCGTCAAAAACCCCACCAAGCAGTTCCCGATCCAGTCGCTCACGCCGCCAATCGGCACGGGGCAACTCTTTGCGCAACGACGAGTACGACCAGCATGTGACACAGTTCAAATTGCAGGCATTGGTGAGCGCGATCCCGATGCTTTGCGGACCCACGACGGGTTGCGCGCCATCACGGGACGCAACCCGTCGCGCAATACTTACTTCACGCGAACCCATTTGGTCTCGCCTGATTTGAGCCGATATTCCGTGTTGTAATTGTCATCGTCCTCCGGAGAGACGCGACGTTTGATCGAACCATCGGTTTTGAAGTCCCATTTCTCGTCCCACTTTTTGTCGCTGTCCAGATCCACCTTGACACGGTTCCAGGCATTGCTACCGGAGTCGGCGCGGAACTCGGCTTTAAATCCCTCGCCAACGGATAGCCAGCGCGTGCTATCGCCCGCCGGTTTGCCCTTTGACAGTGGTTCCTTCTGCAACGCGACAATCTCGGTGTCACGACTGGTCAGCGCGGCGGTCGCACCGGACGGCACCGGAACGGCGGGTTTTGTCGCAGGACGTGTGGGTACCGGCTTTTGTTGCTTGGGTACATTAGGAACCGCCTGCTGGCTAACCGGCGGGGGATTGTATGCGGGCGGTTCGACGGAAGGCTGATTGCTCTGCGTCGCGGTCCGGCAACCGAGGAAGGCTCCGACGGCGGCAAGAGTGGCGAGCCCGAAGCCGCCAATGTTTCGCAGAAGCATAAAAGTTTTATATTTCATAGATTTATCTCCACGGTCGGCAATTCATCCTGAACAGACCCGTTATAGTCCCGAGATAGTCTGTCGTAGTTCGGCGAGCGTTTCTCTCGGCAATATCCCCTGCTCGTTAGACGCCTCGCATACCGCCCTGGTTGCACGAAGTGCATCTGCGGGGGCGTCATCGCTGTCGGAATCGTTGGAAAGTGATTGCGCAGATACGACTCCTAACGCCCGCAGAAACTCGCCTTCGCTCCAACTTTTGGGAACATGCCCGCCATCTGCGAGGAAGGCATCGCGTAAGTCCGAAGCGCGTTCTATGGCGTCTCGATCTACCAACAATGCCAGCGATTCCTCGGCGGCGAGTAGTGCGTCGTTTACCGGCACCAGCGATTGTGCCTGCTCCGATGCCACCGCACGTTTTGCGGGTTCGACCAGTTCGGAAACTGCGGCTGCGATGGCGTCCACCGAATCGGTTTCCGGCAATACGCCCGCGCCGCGTTCCACACAAAGCGATACTCGCGCTCCCTGGTCGTCGTGCGAACGCGGTTGCGGCAAGAATACACAAGGCACCCCGGCGTGGAGCAGTTCCGCGACCGTATTATAGCCGCCTGCTGTAACCGCCACATCAAAGGCGCGAAAGCACGAAGCCATTAGTGGTCGGCGCGTCCAGGTAACATTCTGCGCGTGCCATTCCCGACCGAGATAAAGGGCTCCGGCTCCGAATACGAATCGCGTCTGGGGAAGGTAAGTCGCAAGCCCGGTCAATACCTGATACTGTGATTCGGCGTCTTTGTCGCCACCGCCGCCGACCGATACATACACACAGTCGCCGACTTCCGGCAAACCGAGAGTTTCCCGCGCAATCGCTTGAGAGAACATCTCCGAGCGAGAGCGGATCAAAATCGTTCCGGTTGGCACGACCCGGTGTTCAATTTCAGGAGGCACGAGGGAGTTATTCCCGGTCTCCCCCGACTCGCCCGGCTTCAGGATCAAATCATAGGCACGCAGGGCGGATTGAAACAGCGGGTTTTTCGCTTGCGCGGTGCGAACGGCACGATATACGAACACGTTCTTTTGCCCGAAATCCAGAACATCCATCAATTCGTCGAAAACACCCGCCGGGAACGTGTCCACGAGAAAAAGATCCGGCGCGAATAACCCGACCGCGTTCCAGATCCACTGTTTGGCGATTTTTCGGTATCGCCCGGCTTCGAAGCCAGCTTTGGTCGCAACGGCGCGTGACGGGATCTTGAACGCCGGGAAATCATGTAGCGCGGCGAGCGAATCCCCTTCGCTCGTTGTCAGAAAAGCGATCTCTACGGGCAGGTCCAGTAGCCATGCGAGGCGGCGCAACTCGCGGGCAATGCTCACGAGGCGAGTGATATGCCCCAATCCCAAGCCATTTACGGCATAACAAAGGACACGAAACGGCGCGGATTTGCGAGACAGGCGCATGGGTTACGACGGATCGTTTCCGAAGGAACTTCCCCCGAAGTTGTCGGACTCGAACGCATCCGTCGAAGACGCGTTCGAACTGCTGTCGCTGTAACGCTCGTACCGATAGTCCGGATTATGATCACGCCACTCACGCACTTCCGGAATAAAATTTCCGTCCAGACGCCCATCCGTCATCACGTCCCACCAGAGAAAGTCTTGCAAGCCGCTGGTGCGATTGTAGTCGTTGAAAACATAGACAGTATCCGATGCGCGGCGATACCGACCGTAAAGCGGTTCATAGCGAGCGGTGCGATGGTCGCCGAATCGCTTGCCCCATTGTTCGTCGGAGAACCGTTTATTACGATAGCGGTGGCGGTCGCCGGAGTACCGGTTCCGTTCGCGGTACAGTTTTTCCGCACGTTCCGCAATCGCGGCGGATTCTTGTTCGACCTGAGTTCGTAACCCATCCAGATATTTCGTCTGCGCGAGCATACCGGAAATCTCGTTCAGTCGGCTTCGCAAGGCGTCGGGATGGGGGAGAGAATCAACAAGCGGAGATTTCCCATTGTCCAGAATCGCGGCAATGCGTTCTCCCATTTCTCGGTATGTGTCACGGGGCAATTCGCTTTCTTCGCGAATCAACCGCTCCCGCTCTTGTTCCAATCGGGCGATGGCGTTTTTCTGTTCGTTCAGTTCGTTCCAATCACGCCCGAGGACCTGCATTTGCTCGCCACGATCCTGGTAGGCAACACGGAGTTCTTCAAATGACCCAAAGCCGAGCGTCTCGGCAGCCGCATCGGCGCACCGCCAGTCGTCCAAAAATTGCGGGTTTAGGAATCGCCACCACCCGCGATGCTCGTACTGATCCGTGCTGTAGCCACGCGCCATCAGGTCCGCTAATTTTTCCTGCGCTTGCAGTTTTTGCCACTCCAAATGCGTGTGACGATACAACGGCTCTAATTCGTTGCGTTTCGTTTCCAACCGGAGTTCGTGTAATTCACGGTCGGTGTATTGTTCCGATGCCTCGATCTCGTTACGGCGAAACGCGTTTTTCGCCAGTCGTTCCAGAAGACGACTTTGTAACGTCTTCAGTTCGTGTAGGCCGAGGCGGGATGCGACCGCATCCAGTGCGGCGGAGTCGGACAGGTCGGGTAACACGGTCGCGGCGAGCGAGGCGAACGCGTCGGATTGTTTCTGTCTCAGATCGGATTGACGCGTTTGCGTTTCCTGCGCGAGCGTTTCAAACCGCTCCCGGTGGGTGTTGTAGCGGTTAACCTGATCATCTGCCGCCCGCAAAAAATCGTCTACGTCGTAGGTTTTTCCCCACACAGCGCAATATTCCCCTTGCCCGGTAATTTCGGGAGATGGGGTGAAATCTCCTTTTCCCGGCGGCGGCGGCAAAAAAATAGCCTGACCCGGAATATTTCCAGGTCAGGCTCCATCATCCACGTATGGACAATGAAAAGGAGGACATGCGCTGGTTTAATTTAC
>JACMIS010000769.1 GCA_014381035.1 Armatimonadota bacterium | reverse complement strand
GCCCTTTGCTCAGTTGCGGGGGCAACGCGGCGAGAAGCGCGACGCGCGATTGTTTAGGGGTTCCAACCCCGGCACCGATTGCTTCCGTCGCCCACTGGTCACCCTTCATGGTGAACGTCGCGATCGGTGTTTGCGAACCCGGTAGCGTCATTCGGATCGTGATCGTATAGCGATAATGGTGGGAGTCTTTGCCGTTGAGAGGCTTCGTTTCCGCGGTGTCGGTAACGTCCGCCGTCCCGGTAAACTCCGGCACGAGACCTTTATCGGCTGCGGCTATTTCTTTCGCGGTATCCACAACAAAATAGGTCTTCGCTTTCGTATTCAGCACGGTAAACGTGTTGCTCACGTCATCAAAAATCCGTGTTACCCCGCCCGACTCCACGCGCCGCTTATCGCCTTTGTAATAGGTAACCGTTTTCGTTTTGATCTTCCCGGTCTTAGGCGGCTCCGCGCCCGAGAACAAAAGGAACGGGTCCGCTCCTTTCGTCTCGACCGTTTGTTCTAACTTCAGGTCGGCGCGGGCGGACCCTGCCGCAACCCCGAACACCGATATCACGGCGGCGAAAACCGCCGCCCCTGTTTTGACTCGCATGAACTGTAGACTCCTTGTTTTCAGGAAATTTCCGTCGGGAAAGAAATCCCCGCTTTTCCGCCGTTTGTACGGGCAGAGGATGCCCCATTCGTTCCCGGATTGCTAAACACTACTCTCTTTTCCGGTGCCAGCCACGATGGCTATTCTTCCGGCTTGTCTTGTACTTTCGGAGCCGCGATCTTTTTGTAATCAGTCGGCACGACGAACAGCGAATCCGGTAACGGTTCCTCACTTAGCGAGGTCGTTTTCGTTTGTCGGACGGTGGGCTCCTTGGGCATCCTCGCATTAAGACCGGCGACAGGCAACTCGCCGAACGACGTTTTGGACGACTGTGTTCCTTCGAGAGGAATGCCTTTCATCGTCGCCATCTTTTCCATGACGGTCTTGAAATTTTTACCCGGTCCGGACGGTAGCCCCTCGAAGGCGGCTTGCGTGCTCCGTTTCGCGAATGCTGAGGAACCGGGCACGTCTACCGTCCACTGATCGCCGGTAGTCACGAACGTCGGCAGAAAGCCCGCCACCATCGCCGGTGCCTTCGGGTCCTTGATCGAAAATTTGAGCGTCATCACGTAGGAATAATGCCGCGCCGTTTTACCCAGAATGCTCTTTTCCTCTTTCAGATCGGTGACGACCACATCGCCATTCAGTTCCGCCATCTTCATCATCTCTGCCATCGGATCTGAATCATCCGTCACGACCGACCCCGCCGGAGGTACTTCGTAGAAGGTTTTCTTCTTGGGGTCGAGAATAAAAGTCTTCTCGTTCACGGCGTCGTGGATGATTACCTGATCGGTGCCTTCGATACGCTGTTTTCCGTTCTTGTAATACGTCACCGTTTTCTCCGTGGTCGGTTTCGCAGTGGTTGTTTTGCCCATGTCTTGCTTGGGAACGCCACTGGTAGTCACGGTTTGCTCCAGCTTCAGGTCGGCACGGGCACCGGACACGACCGCGCTACACATGCACACTGTGGCGGCAACCACCACCGCATATTGTCGTTTCACCATCATAAATCAACTCCTTATTTGCACGATAATAAGAGACTTAGCGTAATGATGCCTGATCGGTCGGGCTCTACTTCCTTTCCGTATCGGGGGGAGGCAAGGTCGCGTGTGGCAACGTATGACCCATTCGTTCCCGTTTCGTTTCCAGATAGCGTATATTGTGCGGGTTCGGATCGGTCTGGAGCGCCACTGTCTCCACGATTTCCAGGTCGAATCCCTCGATACCCGCCTTTTTCGCCGGATTGTTCGTCATCAGCCGGAGTTTTTTTAGACCCAGGTCGGTTAGGATCTGCGCCCCGATCCCATAGTCCCGCAGATCGGCTTTAAAACCGAGCTGTTCGTTCGCGTCCAGCGTATCCGCGCCCTGATCCTGCAACTCATATGCCCGCATCTTGTTGACTAGCCCGATACCGCGCCCCTCCTGCTCGATATAAAGCAGGACGCCGCGCCCGTCGTCCGCGATCATTTGCAGGGATTGGTGCAGTTGGTCCCCGCAGTCACAACGTAACGAATCCAGGAGGTCGCCCGTGACACACGACGAATGGATACGCACCAGGACCGGCTCGCCGTTCTCCACGTCGCCCATGGTGAACGCGACGTATTCCGACTTATCCACGTCGGAGCGGTACGCGTGCGCGACAAACTGTCCGTATTTGGTCGGCAGTTGCGCCACCGCGACCTTGTGCGCCAGTTGCTCGGTGCGCCGCCGGTAGCGTATCAGATCCGCGATGGTCACCAGTTTCAGGTCGAACCGTTCGGCGAGCAAGGCGAGTTCCGGCACGCGCGCCATTTCTCCCTGAT
>JACMIS010000768.1 GCA_014381035.1 Armatimonadota bacterium | reverse complement strand
TACCACGAACCGTTCCAGTAGCGGCAGGTGCGCGGCGCGGGCGACGGCTTCGTGGAACGCGACGTTGGCGTCGATCTGCTCGGCGGTACTTTCGGCGGCGGCACGCATCGCGGTTAAAGCCGCCCGGATCGCGTCGAGGTCGGCGTCGGTTCGGTGCTCGGCGGCACGTCCGGCGAGATGCACTTCGACCAGTTCGCGCACCTCGTACAACTCTTCGAGCGGCGGGCGGTCCATGAGCAGGAGCATTTCGAGCGGTGCCTTGAGCACGTTCTCGCTGCTTGCCGCGACCACGGTCCCGGCTCCCTGCCGCGTTTCCAACACACCCATCCGGGTAAGCGCGGCGATGGCGTGGCGCACAGACGGGCGGCTGACCCCGTGGAGCAGGGCGAGGTCACGCTCCGACGCAAGTCGCGTCCCCGGCTGGAGTTCGCCCGAGCGCACCATCTGCAGGATCGCCTCGGTCACATTCTCCGAAACCGAGCGGCGGCGGGGGATGACTGTATTCACCGGACTTCCTCCTGCAAGCGGTCGCGCACCGCCGCGATTACCGTTTCGAGGCATCCGGCGGCGAACGGCGTCTGCTTCGCGGCGTACAACTCTTTTTCGTACAGGTGTGCGGGCGGTAGATAGCCGTACCAGCCGTTGGCGAGGTTGGCGACGAACACGGCGGTGTCCGGCGCGGCGGCGCGGAGCGCGGTCTGCAATACGGAGTATGCCTCGCCCGGGTGCGCGACGAACGCGATCCGCCCGACACGCCAGACCCAGACCGGGTACGAAACTGTGGCGCCGTCCCCGACGTAGTCGCGCACCTGAAGCCGTCGCGTCATCCGCTCTCGCGTCGCCGCCGTGTTGGGGACCTGGCAACACATTTCCTGGTGTATCTGATCGCGCGACGACATCGGGCGGAGCGGCAACGAGAGCGACAACCGTTCGGCATGACACGGCGCGGTCGGCGGCGTGAACCACTCCCGGTTCCAGAGCGCGAGCGGTGCCCCGGACGCCAGCACACCGCCGAACGCGAGCCGTTGCCGGGGGGGCAACATTTCGGCGAGAGTAGATAGCACCGCATAGCCGAGGCATCGCCCGTGCGCGTCGGGAACGTCCGTGTCGCCGACATACTGTTGTCGCGGCGCAAGTTCGCCCGACGCCCCCTGCAAAAACAGGCACGGCGCGTTTCGCGTCGCCCCTTCGACAAGCTCCCGCATCGCGCCGACGAAATCCGGGGCAATACGGCGGTTCGCAGGACCGAGCGTGGTCGGGTGACAGGCGTAGTTCACCAGCGTTCCGACGACGGCTCCCGCATCGTCCGTGATCCGCCCGACGAGCAGCGTCTGGTCGGACGGAAACGCCGCCGGGTGGAAGCCGGTCAGAAATCGGCGCGGGTCGTCCGGGTCGGGCAGGTCGCGGTTCGTCGCCAGGGCACAGGTCCCAGTGGCGACGGTGAGCGTCGCCGGTCGCGCGGTCCGCACCGCTTCCCGTGCCAGAAAGGACAGTTTCTCACACAACATTTCCAGGTACGGCGCGACCATTTCGCCGCCTTCGCGGTCCCGGTCCGCGCGGCACAGAGACGGCCCGGCATGGGTATGCGTCAGGCAGAGCAGTACGTTCGCCTCGGGAACGTTCAACGCGTCCAGCACCGCGCCACGCACGAACGCTTCGTCGTGTTTGTCGCGCCACCACCCGAGATCGGCGGATATTAGCACCAGCGGGACGGCGTCGGCGTCGGTCTGAAACGTGATCGCGGTCGCGGTCAAAGGGCGATGCAAACCACTCGCGGACTCGTGCAACGCCGCGCCCCAGTTCCGCGCATAGATGCCGTCCGGCGGCGTAATATCGGCGCGGCTGATCCCGATCACACCCCGGAACGACGGCTCCGCCCACCCGATTTCCTTACGCATCGCGGTTATCCCCCGGCGTTCGTAACGACAAGCCGCCGTCCATCAGAATCGTCGCGCCGACACAGTGCCGGGTTTCGGGGTCGCACAGGTGCGCCACTTCCCGCGCGACTTCCTCCGGCGTGATCAACCGTCGATTCGGCACCCGCGCCATCGCCGCCTCGCGCTGTCCCGGATGGGCGTTAAAGATCGCACGGCTCAGTCCGGCGTCTACATAGCCCGGCGCAACTTCGCTTACCAGAATATCCTCCGGTGCCAGATCGAGCGCGAGACAGCGCATCAACATCCGCAGTCCCGCCTTGGTCACGCAGTACGTCGGCAGAGCGGAATGCACGGCATCCGCCGCCCAACTCCCGACGAACACGATCCGCCCCGGCTGTTTGCGGGCTAGCAGACGATTCGCCGCCGCCTGCGCTAAATGAAATCCGCCGGACAGGTTGACCGCCAGTTCCCGCGCCCACTCATCCGGCGAAACGTCGCGGATGCCTCGTAGCGTGACCACTGCGGCGTTCGGAACGACTAAATCCGGCGGCGCGGCGAACCGCGCTTCCGCCGCGGCGACCCAATCAATCACGGCCGCCGCGTCCGCAACGTCCACGCGGCTGTACATCGCCTGTCCGCCGTCCGCGCGAAGTTCGGCGAGGAGCGGTTCAGCGTCGGCGTCCGGGCGCATGTCG
>JACMIS010000767.1 GCA_014381035.1 Armatimonadota bacterium | reverse complement strand
CGATTCGGGCGGGCGACGGCAGGCGGCGCGGGTGCTGATGCGGTGCGGTGCTGAAGGGTTTGCGGCGTTGCTACCCCTACGCCACCGATTCGCCGAACTGTATACGGAGTTGGATTCGCCGGAAAGCACGCGCACGATGCTCGACCTTCTCCGTGAAAGCCGTAGCTGTCTGAACCACATGACAGAAAGCAAGTTCCTGCAGGAGTTGCATCGGCGCGGGGTGGATGTTCGTGACGTAGCAATCGAACTGCTCGACGCCCCCGAAGTAAGTTTGCGGTGGCGCGGTGCGGGATTTTTAAACTACGCTCGCGGCGAACTGTCTGCGGTGCGCGACAAAGCCTACCGCCTGTATCAGGCGGAACCGACCGACTATACCTGGCTCCAACTCCTGGCAAAATCCGGCGACCGCCGCGCCGCCGCGCCGCTTCTCAGGGAACTCGGCAAGCGCATGGACGAATACGAACGCGCGAACGTGATAGACGCACTCGGCGACACCCGCGACCCGTCCGCAGTGGACGTGCTGGTCGGGTACCTCGACCACCGGAGCGATTCGGTCCGAAGTAGCGCGGCGAAGGCGTTAGGGAAAATCGGCGACGACCGCGCCGTCGAACCGATCCGCGCACGACTGGAGAAGGATTCGGTTCATGTAAAAATCCGACGCGCCTGGGAGCGGCACATGCGCGGGGAAAAGGTCGGTGGGAACTACTTCGAGTCGCTGACAAAAAAAGCAGCGGTTCAAATGGCACTGGCGACCGCGCTCGTGCGGCTGGACGCGCCGGACGCCGCCGCCGAAATGATTCACTGCCTGCCCTATTTCGACGAACAGCAGACATATCACAGCGTTTCACCCCTGCCCGGACTGAGCCTCCTCGGCCGGTCTGCCATCCCCGCGTTGGTCAATGCCCTAGACAACGACGCGGACCCTTCCGCCCGCATGGTCGCTGCCAGCGCACTCGCGGAACTCGGCGACGTGCCCGAAGCCGTGGAACCGTTGGTGCGCCTCCTGACCTACACGGAACCCCCTGCCGATGTCGCCCAGATGGTGCGCGGCGCGGCGGAAGACGCACTCGGCAAACTCGGCGACGACGAGCGGGCGCGGTCGTTGCTCTACGAACTTTTGCTCGACGAGCGGAGTCAGGGACACTCCTCAGCCATCCGCGTACTCGCCGGACTCCGGGATGCTCGCGCCGCGCCGTTCCTGGTGCGGCACCTGACCACGGATAAAGGCGGGTGGATTTACAACACGGACACATTGGATTCCCTGTTCGCTATGGGAAGGGAAGTGGCGTTCCCGCTCCTCGCGGCGCGATTCGCCACAGAAACCGACGCGGCAGAGCGGACCGCGCTCCTGTACGCCCTCGCGTGGCTGAGCGATAAGCGGGCGATCCCGCTCCTGCGCGAACAACTCGCCGCACAACCCGGCGACTGGCCGCAACCGGTACTCCCCATCGCCCTGGCGTATCTGGAAGCCGCGCCGGAAGGCTGGCTTGCGCCACAGTGGGAATGAGCGGATACGGTATCGGTGATATAAATGGCGTTGGCGACCGATCATGCGTGGTCACGCGGGAAAGAGGGTGGATTGATGGGATGGCTCGACTGGCTAAAAAAGAAACCGGGGGCGGCTGACGAGCGGAACGCTCTGGCACAGACCTGCTACGAAATCGCCTATTTTTTGCTACCGGCGTTTCTGGCGGACGAGGAAAAGTTGCGCGACATTTTCGTGCGAAACGGCGACGCGGCGGGCGCATTCTTTTACGTGATGGCGTGTCAGCGGGGAAAGATCGAACCGGTACAGGAGGTCGCCGCCGCTTTCCGCGTTCATACCGGGCAGATCGCGGACGGGGCGGACTATTTTCTGCTGGATTACCCCTCTCCTCCGCCCGTGAACCCCGACATCTCGAAGGCGGTTCTCGCTCCCTACTTCTCGGTGGTGATCTTTTACGGAGGCACACCGAAAGCTGCCTACTATATCCTCGGACAAAATCCGTTCGGCGGGACCACGTTCCGGTCTGTGACTCCAGACGGCATGAACTCCAATCTGGGCAGGGGGTCCGAGCCGGATTTGAACGAATTCCTGCGTTTTCTCAGCCACAAGATGAACATCGCGGAATCTTCTTAGAGTACGGATGCCGGACTCAATGAAAGGGGCTACGGCGCGACCGCGCCGTAGCCCTCTTCCTTTCCCTAACTACTTGGCGATGCCGTCAATCGCGGCGACGAGTTTCGCGGAGTCGGCGGATTTCAGGTTCACGAACGTATTGGCGACCTTCCAGTTTTTGTAAACGAAGACGGTGTTTTTCACGTCGGCGGCGGTGTTGACGTTGTAGGCTTTCACCGCTTCGTCGTTCTTCGCGAGAACCGCCATCCCGACGCCACTGGTTCCGGGAAGTTTCGCGGCTTCCTTGACCATCGCTTCGGCGGCGGACATTTTGGACGGGTCGGTGAGCACGACGACGAGTGCTTTGAACTCTTGTTTCTTGTGCTCTTTCATCTCTGCGGATAAGGTCTTTGCGAGCGCGACGACGTTCGCTTTATCGTCGCCGTTCACCCATACCTGAACCTGCGGGCGGTTCTGGAAGGTGCAAGGAAAGCAGTTCGAGGTACCCGCGAGCGGTCCGGCGAGGTGCTTGGGGTGGAACGGGGTGACCGATTCCCCAACTTTCAAACCGGAAAGCGGTGCGGCGAACACAGGAAGCGCGACTGTTGCAACGGTAGCAAGCAAACCAAAAAGGATATTTCGGCGTGTCATAATGATACACAAACCTTTCTTAGATCATGGATAAAAAGTAGTCGAAGGGACAGCAACGGCATGCCGCCCACACGTTGATACAATCGCAGTATACCGAATAGTTCCCTGATGCTTTGTATTGGCGTTTCTTTTGTTTGTCCTTCGCGGACGGCGCCAACGCATCGTTGGATCGGTTTCACCTGCGGTGTTGAGTCTACGTTAGGCTTCGCACGTTCCGGGTTAGCCCTTGCTATTTCCCCGCGAATTTTTCATTGCT
>JACMIS010000766.1 GCA_014381035.1 Armatimonadota bacterium | reverse complement strand
GGTGGCATTCCCATTCACGTTCGTGCCATCGGGGGAGGGACTCGACGTTCCGCCCATGCTACCGGCGGTATTCCCGCCGCCGCCCATCGGATCGCCGCCCGAAACCGAAGCAGGCTCCGAACGGGTACCGGGCATGCTTGTGGAAATGGGATAATCGAGTATATCGCCCGCAGATCCGGCGGTGTTATCCACCCGTACTATCGCCTCGTCACGCCCGCCCGTCACCGTCCCCCCCGATTTGGCGACGTTGTAGCGATCAATAGCGTCCCGCACGTCGAGGATCGAAAGGCGGTAGGCGGCGAGTCTATCGCGGTCAACGATCACCTGCATCTGCCGCCGGAAGCCCCCGAAAGGCACCACGGCATACACGTTCGGCACAGACTTCAGGCGGCGCACCGCCTCGTTATCGGCGAACTCGCGCACGCGAACCATGTCCCACCCCTTGTCCGGGTCACCCCGCAGGGACAGCGACACGACCGGCAGGTTGAGCGGGTCAATCGGCACAATGAACGACGGCTTCATGTTCGCGCCCGTGTTCGGCAGGCTCCCCTGCGTGACGTTCATCAACGCCTGCACGTCTACGAGTGCCCTCTGCATGTCGGTTCCGTACGGGAACTCCAGCGTCACGATGGACGCGCCGTCCTGCGAGGTGGAACGGACCGCGCGGACACCCTTGACGCTGTTCATCTGTTCTTCCACGGGCTTGGAAACCTGGGATTCCATCTCCTGCGCGGACAGACCCGGCATCATCGTGACGACGCCGATCATCGGCGATTCGACGTACGGGGCGAACCGGCGGGGGATCAGGTTGCCAACCGCCATCCATGCCAGGGCGACCACGGCGACGTAGAAAGCGATGATGATCTGCGGATGTTCGATGCTCCATCTGTGGATCAGGTGGAGCGGGTTCATCTTGTGAGCAGGATTCGTCGGCGTTTGATTCATTGCGCCACCACCTTTCCCTTGATCATGTTCATGCCGCAGGCGAAGGTGAAGGTGCCTTTCTTCGGCGTGAACGAAACTACTACCGGCGTGTTCAGCGGGAGCGGGTTGTTGATGCCGTAGTCCGGGAACAGTACCTCAGTAGCGCATGTGGCGTCCGTTTCTCGTGTGAAAGTGATGCGTGCGGGAACGCCCACCTTGAGCGATAGAGCCGACGGTTCAAAACCTTTCTCGGTGACCGTCACCATAACTTCGGACGATGGCGACACAGTTTCTCCTTTCGCCATCAATTCCGGTTCTCCCGGGGGGGCTGCCGTTTCCGCGACCGTGTCGCCCTCCTTCAGGTAGGTCCCGCCCGCGACGACAACGCGCTCCCCTTCGGACAATCCAGAAAGTATCTCGGTCACATCCCCCCCTTGTATCCCGACTCGCACGGCGACCGGACGTACCGCGAACTGACCGGCTTCGCCCGCCGCTTCCGCTACCCAGACGGTAGGTGTCGTGGCATCGGAGGCAACCTCCCCGGAAACAGGTCGGTGGATGAGGGCACGACTCGGGACGCGTAGCGCACCCCGCCGCGACCCGGTTGATAGTTCCATCGCCAGGAACTGACCGGGCAGGATTCTGCGACCGGGGTTGGGGATGACTGCCTCGACGACGCCCGTTCGGGATGTCGCGTCCACGGCGGGGACAATCGAGGTGACGCGGGCGGGGATCGGCTTTTGCCCAGCCGATCCGTCCCGACCGATGATGCGCACCGGACTACCAACGCGTGCCTTCGCGAAATCGCCGCCCTCGACGCTTGCCTGGACGCGTATGGGGTCGATCTGAGCGACGGTTAGTATCGCCTGACCGGGACTTACCAGCGTTCCGGGCGCGATCTGCCGCGCCACGACCACGCCGTCGAAGGGGGCGCGTATCTCGGCATACCCTTGGTTCGCGGTCGCCGCAGCGAGCATCGCCCTCGCCTGAGCAACCCCGCTCTGTGCCTGCCCCACCTTCTGCCGGGCACTGTTGCGGGCCGCTTCGGTCACCCGCACGTGGGCGAAGTGTGCGGAAAGTTCCGACTGCGCCATCTGCACCTTCGCTTCGGACGCGGCGATCTGAGCCGTCGCCTGACGCACGGCGGCGTCTTGAGCCTGAGATTCGGCTTTCATGCGGGCGGTCTGCGCCTTTGCCTGATGTAGTTTTGCTTCCGCCTGCCCCGCCTGAGCGCGGTCACGCTGAAACTCCTCGCCCGAAATCGCCCCCGCTTTCAAAAGTGCTGCCGATCTTTCTAACTGAATTTTCCAGAAGGCGGCATCTGCCTGTGCCCCGGTAATCTGCGCTTCGGCGTCGGCGACCTGCGCCCGAGCGGCTTCTCGTGCCGCTTCCGCGCTGGCTTTCGCTTCCGTCGCGACCCGCACGTTATTCTTCGCCTCCGTAACCGCGCCGCGCTTGCCGGAAAGTTCGGCGTGCGCCTGCGTAATCTCCGCTTCGGCTTGCTCCTGGTCCGCCCGCGCGACGCCGACGCCTTGCGTCGCTTGCGAAACGGCTGCCTGCCGCTCCGCCTGCTGGGGCTGTGTCTGGCTTGTATCCATGCGTGCCAGGAGTTGACCTTTCTTCACCGGGTCGCCAGCGTAAAAAGGCATGGCTAACAGAGTACCCGTGACGCGGGAGTACACCGGCTGCTCGGTGAACCCGGCGGCAGTCGCCGTGTAGCGTACCGAACTTTCGACTCCCCCCCGTGACACGGTCGCAAGTTCCACGGGCGCGAATCCGGGCGGCGGGGGCATGTAGGACATGTCCATCGCCTGCGCGTCAACCGGGGTGAGTGCCCCCGGCCTCCGCAGGTTATTGACCGCGTAAACGGCGACACCCGCGACGACGGCGAGAAGCAGGGCCGCGCCGAGTGTCTGCCGGTTTACGACAGCCGCCAGGGTCGGCATAGTCCCGGCACGGCGCATCCGCCACAGGACGAAGACAGCCACGCAGGCGACGACGGATGCCACGATCACCCATCGCCATGGGAACCCAGACTTGCCCGACGCCGCCGTGTTTTGCCCTGTGTGTAGCGACAGGCGCGCCGTCGCGTTGCCGAGCGGACCGGAAAGGACGACGGTGGACTCGTAGCCGCCTTCCATGGCGAAGGTAGCGGGGACGGCGTACATGCCCGTTTCGCTACCCGTTGCCACTCCGGTTCCCTCCCGTTCCCCCATGTCCATACCCGGCATTTTGGTCATGGCGCGAACCGTCACTCCCGAAACCCGCTTGCCGGAACTGTCGGTGACGCGGATCAACATCTTGACCTTCCCCTGTGCGGGGACGACAGGCGGGTCCGTGACAACGTGGAGGCGATATGGCCCGGCGTCTGCGGTGAGTTCCGCGCGAACGGGCGTCAATATAACGAAAAAAACGAGTGCGAAAAGGATTACACAGCGAACGGCGAAAGATCGATTCATGGTTCCCCCGGTACCGCAGGTGCGGGACATAGCATGTTAGTAGACCAGACATGCCGAGACACGACGAAGCAAAGGCGGCGCGCGAAGCGCGTCACGGATGTAGTCGTCAGGCGGGGGGACCGCGAAGCGCGACGGCACTACGCGGGGGCGGGCGGATCGGTGGGAGCGGGCGCGGGACCACTCCCGACGCTGAGACCATTTCTGGCTGCGGAAGCGGTGTAGGAAGGTAGACGTGCGGGAGGTTGCCCGTAATGTCTTCCATCAGCGAAAGTGGCACCACGCAGAACTTTTTGCGTGATTCACCTTGTCTCAAATCACAGCATCCCGGCGATGTGAGTGCGTAGCCTTCTCCCGCCCGCGACACCCCGCAACAATTCAGAGGGTCTTTCTGCCGAGCGGCTGCAACGTAGACCGGTTGCATTGGCTGACCTGTCATGCGGCATATCAACGTCGGCGCGGTCGGGCTGTACAGCAGTCCTCCAAAAAAGAAGCACAGGAGGCAGACACATTGCCACCTGCGTCGGAGGTAAGTGATCGTGTTCGCCCTGCTCATAGCACGCGCTGTATCAACTCCAGGGTGCAGTGTGTGACGCACGCGGTTTCAGACGAGACGAGTAGTCCCGCGCCGAGCAGAGCCAGTATCCCCGTCGCCCCCCAGGTCAACGCGACCTGAAACCGGGTTTCCGTCCGCGCCATTGGCGCGGCGCGTTCGGCTTGCGCGAGTAGCCGTTCAATGCGCTTCTCTGCGGATAGTACGCTCTCGTCCGCGAACGGCAGGAGCGGCGTGGGGAGAGCAAATGTCCGCACCGTCGTGCCCCGGACACGCAGGATGGCGGACGCCACCGCGAGTGGGTCGTTGCCCGTCCCCCGCACGGCAGTGTCGTCGGCGGCAAGTTCGGCGGCTTCGCGCCACCACCCCCCGATGATCCGTACCGGACGCAAAAAGAAAAACACACAATTCAACAAGCCAACCGCGAACGCCGCATAAACATCGCCGGAACGCAGATGTCCCGATTCGTGCGCGACCAGCGCGTCTAACTCTTCCGGCGGTGCGGTCTGGATGAACTCGCGTGATAGAACGCATTTCGCCCGTTGCAACCCCATCACACTGGAGCGATCAGGCGGCAATGCACACTCAAAGAAGCGACTATGAAACGATGCAGATAGCCCCAGACGATTCCCTACTCGTTCGAGCGATTCCGCCAAGGGGGACGACGGTTGGGCGAGAAGGGGAGAGATTCCCGTCTCCAAACGGTGCGTCGCCCACGTCAGCCGCGCCGCGTATATAAGCCCCCACCCGAGTAGTAGCCAGGTTCCGATGCCGAGTACGAGACTGATGATCTGACTACTCGCGCCGAAACTCACCATCGCACCGATCCGCTCGAACAGTAGGGCACACGCCATCGTGTGATGCGCGATGGTCGTGGGGGCTTCGCCGGGCATGCCATGTTCCGGCGCGACCATGGAAGGACCGTGCATGTGTCGTAGGATTACGCCCGCGACGGTCGGCAGAAGCGCGGCGACAGGCGGGAACAGTAGCGCGAGTAGGAGTATCCGCTTGATTACACTCTGGGGCGCACGTCCGGCGAAGAATCGTCTGTAAGCCGCGACGCCCCCCAGCACGACCACGTAAAAGGTCGAGACGAGCGCGAGGTAAAACAGCGCACTGACGCCCAGAAGTGCCGGATTCATGAATCCTTGTCATCCTCCGTTGCCTGCCTGTTTCGCACCGCCGCGATGCGCGTCGCAAGTGCGTTCAACGCATCTTTTTCGGAGTTCTTATTCGCGGGTGCTTCCGGTTCGGCGAAGTACGCGGCGACCGCCTTCGGGAACTGCGCGAGCAGGTCGCCCAGCACCCCGGCGACGATCCGCTCTTGGAGCGCATCCTCCGACACAGCCGCCCGATAGCGATACGCTTTGCTCTCCTTATCCCGGATGAGGATACCCTTGTCATGCAAACGGTCGAGCGTCGTCAGTATGGTGGTAAGTGCGAGGACACGTTCGGCTCCGAGTGCCTTCTTCACTTCAAGGGCGAGACAACCCACGTCGCCACACGCCCACACGTGACGCATGACAGAAAGTTCGAGTTCGCCCAGCGGGGCGCGGATACCGGTTTTCTCCGGCTTAGTTCTGCGAGTCATGTCCATGGTTCAATTCTATCCTCTGATACGCGGGGAGAAGCGAAAAAGTTCTATTGCAGGTAGTATTAAACCGCGATACGATGTCAGTTGCAAATTGATGTCAAGTGAACTGTGTGTTGTCGGTATCATTTGATTCCCATTTTTTCTGTTTCGTCTTGTTCCTGGAAAGGTGTGTTTACCATGTCCTATGTTCAAAGCCCCGCCCGGTGCGGAGCCACAGTCAGCAAAACTAAAGCGTCTACCCGTGCGAAGTCGGCGTTCACGCTGATCGAATTGCTCGTCGTGATAGCGATAATAGCCATCCTCGCCGCGATCCTTTTTCCTGTTTTCGCCCAAGCCCGCGACAAAGCCCGCCAAACGTCGGCACTCAGCAACATGAAGCAGATCGGCACGGCACTTCAGATGTACCTACAGGATTTCGACGAGACGCTCCCCATCACCCGCGAGTCCGCTTACTTCCTCGGCTACGCGGACGACCCGGAAGAGTTGGAAGACCTCGTTATTTACAAGACGCTCGCGCCTTACGTCAAAAGTGATGCCGTATGGTTTAGCGGCTCTGACCGGCTCGAAAACCGGGGCGGCACGAGTTTCGCGCAGAACGCGCATCTGGAATACGCCTATCAACTCGGCGACATCGCCCGCCCCGCCGAGTGCATCTATATCACTGACCGGAGCGACATCCCACCCGGCGACGAAGACGGCGACGGCGTGATTGACGACCCCGAGGAGCATTACTCGTGGTGGACGTTTACCGATCCGCCGATCACGGCCTTATCAGACTTGCCGGGAACGCTCGACTACGACGCGATAAACGTGCAGATCTCGCCGAAGCGGTACTCCGGCAACGTGGCGTGCTACCAGTTCTTAGACGGTCACGTCAAGGCGATGCGATTCGAGCAGACGTGGGGCGATGAGACTAAGAATATGCACTTTCCGTTCAAGAAATAGGAGAGCCGCGATGGACGAATCAAAAAAGCCCCTCTTCATCGGTCTTGCAATCGCCGCCGTGGTAATTGCGCTCGTCGTAATTGGAGCGTTCCTTTATCGGGGGGCGCAATCGCCTTATGGGGACGTTTCTGCGGAAAAGGCGAAAGCGGCGCGGGAGCGAGTCAAAGAACGGACAAAGACCGGACCGCCTGGCGCACCTGTACCGCGATGAGTTTCACCCCGTTTCACGTGCCGCCACTGTGAGACTGGAAAAGCGAGTTTCAATAAGGGGATATTGGTCGCGTTTTATACGTTCTCATGGAGCGGCTTTTCCGTTCCTGCAAGCGTTATCGGGCGTGCCGTCGCCCATAAAAGCCGCGTCGCAGTCGGCGAGGCAATGGACCAACTGAACGGCTTCGCACCGAGCGTGTGTATGTTTCTGTTTTGCCCGCGAACGAGGGTGGGGTGGGGGACTGGCTATCTTATACTGGCTCTCCCGACACCGGTGCCGCCGTGCCTAAAGTCATCCCACCGCGAATAAGCCATCCCATTTACCAGCCCCGATCTACGATCCAATCTTCATCCTCATGCTTCTCCCGCCGCCGTGTTTGCCGAGTTCGCTCAGTGCGGCGCGGAACCCCGCCGCCAGTTTGTCGGCGGTGCCACGTCCGTAATAGTGTAGGAAGATGATTCGTGGCTCCTCGAACAACATATGACTGTGGACGGCGACGACTTCCAGGTTGTTTTTGCGGAGGGCGCGGATCACGGGGTTGACCTCGGACTCCAACATAGCGATGTCGCCCGCAATATGTGCCGCGTCAGACGTCCCGGCGAACGACGCCCACGAGTTCAGCCCGATGGCGGCGGTCATCTCCACGCCCATGTCCATGATCGTCAGGTCGGCTCGCCCCACGGTGTACTTGTATACGGGACCGTTCACGACGCCCGCGTACCCGACCATCTTGTCGAGTGCCGGTATATCGAATATGTCTTTCGCCGTCCGTGCGGGTGGCGGTCCTGAGGGCGGCTGGTTAGCGGGGAGCAGTTTCGACGCACCGATGGCTTTCGCATAACGGGCGGCGAGGTCGGCGGCGTCCGTTCCCATCCCGTGAACGTGCATATAGGCGATGCGCGGCTCCTCATAAAAAAAGTGGTTATGGACGGCGGCGATTTCCAGCCCGCTTGCGAGTGCAGCGTCCATAACGGGCGTCACTTCGTCTTGCAGGAGTACCGTGTCGCTCATTACCATAACCGATTTCCCGTCCACACTACGCTTGAAACTCACCCATCCTCCGAAGCCAAACGGGATCGGGACCGGCTCGCCTTTGATCGATACCTTCAGATCGTTGCGCGGGAGCGGCACAGTGTAAAGCGATTGTGATTCGTTGACGACCCCCTTCTTACCGATTGCCTTCTCAATAGCAGCCACCTCCCTGGCAGTAAGCGCAGGAGTTTTTCCCGGAGCGGCATCTACACTGTTCTTCTGTACATGCTCGTCGGAAGCGGCTACAGCCTCCCGTCTCATTATCAAGGTGCCTACCGTTCCCACCGTTGCCGCGCGTAAAAGTTCGCGCCTGTTTATGTGTTGCATCGTCTTCTCCATAGTGTTTTTGGCAGTCGAGTTCGATTATGTCGCGTGTACC
>JACMIS010000765.1 GCA_014381035.1 Armatimonadota bacterium | reverse complement strand
TTTGCGCATACGCATGGGGCGCGAAAATAACCGATACTGCGAGGGTTACGGCGGCGAATCGGGTGGTCATAGTCATGTGTTATTTTTTTAGCAGGAAATAAAAGTCGTCCTGCGCAGTGTTTCCAGTGATTGCTCCCGGCGCGATGTCGCCGATGCGGGTTGCTTCGAGATTCTTTTTGGTACGTGGCGCGGCGAGGTCGTCGCGGAATACCGGTTTCACGGCTCTGGAGTGACCGTCTGCCCATAGGACGTTGGCGAATTGGGTGTGTCGCGCGTCCACGCGCGGCAACCTGACCGAGGGCGGCTCGACCGTGTTGATACGGAACAACGCCTTTGTAGTAAAATTAGCCCCCGAAACGTCCGCGATCAAAACGGTTTCCGCCGGGCGTTGTATCTCGCTCAGTGTCGCGTAGTCGTCCCGCTTGGTGGTGGGGTTCGTGTTGGGATGCAAGTACGCCGAATTGATCCCGTAGGCGGGCCAGAATGTGTTGATCGCCGTGCTAAACGTCGGAATATCCACTGCTGAAGGGCAATCCGCGATCTGAAAGTTTTTCTGGTATGGGTACAGCAACCCACGCTCCGGGCGACCGGTCATGGTCCCCCCGCCGTACCAGTTGTCGAAGCCGTAGAACCAGAAGTTCGCCGCGTTGCCGTCGCGCATCATGAACGGGAACGCTGTCTCGTCATAGTCCTGCATATACATCAATCCTGCCGTGCCGATCTGCTTCAGATTAGACAAGCAAGAGGTTTGGCGTGCCTTCTCACGGGCTTGTGCAAATACGGGAAAAAGGATCGCGGCGAGGATGGCTATTATAGCGATCACGACGAGTAGTTCGATCAGCGTGAATGCGTTCCGGTTTCTTAGAGACGTCGACAGAGTCGGCGTATGCGTCTGATTTTTCATCTATTTACCTTTCGTGGTTCTTTTCCGGTTTACCGGCATGCCCGACACGTTCCGTAGAGTGTGAATAGGTGGTATTCCACCCGAAACCCGCGCGGCGTGGGGGTCATTTTTAGCCATTCGCTGACGACGCACCCGTGGAACGGTTCGAGGTGTCCGCACCGGTCGCAAACGAGATAATGAATGTGACTATCGCCTTCGCCGTGGAGCGCGAAAACGAATGTGTTGTTGAGTCTTACGGATCGGATTACCAGACCGAGCGTAAACAGGTTGGCGAGAAGCCGGTACGTCGTCACCGCATTCGCCTGACCGCCTCCCAGACGGCATAGGTCCTGCGCGGATACCGGCGTGCCGCATGAAACAAATGTGCGTAACAGGCGGTCCCGCGAAGCGGTCGAGCGGTACCCCGCGTCCTTCAGCGCACCCCGCAGACGCTGGAACCGCTCGTCAGTCGTCATGGGGTGCCCCCGATCAATGATTTTCGGGGCGTCCATCGGTCCCGCCGCCCTCTCGTACTTCCCGTCGCCGATGTTGGTGTGGTTCGTCATCGCGCTCGCACTCCGTCTCCCGTCCGTGACCCGGCGACCGCTCGTGATCGCGTGCGAAGGATGGCCTGCGATCCGCGTTACTGCTCCGGCGCGAAGCGGACAGTGATCGACGTGCGGGTCGTTCATGTGGGATTGTCGTTCCTTGCTTCTTCGGTTTCGTCATCTTCCGCTTCAGCGGGGTCGAACAGTGTGCCGGTTATGTCGCCGCTTTCGCCGTTTTTGGCAAGACACGCGTCTAACTGTGCGCGGACAGCGGCTTCGTCCACGTTTTGTCCGATGAAAACCATCTCCTGCTGACGAAGCATCCCCTCGTCCCAGTAGCCGTACAGATTCAGTGTAGCGAGACTCCCCGCGAGCGACCACAGGTACACCGTCTTCGGGTCGTGCGAAAGGAAAACGAAACCTTTGGCGCGAAGTAGCCCCGCGCAGTCCTGCTCGAAAAACTCACATAGACGCACCGGGTCGAACGGGCGACAGGCGCGGTAGACAAAACTGCCGATGCCGTACTCCTCGGTTTCCGGCTGCTCCTCACCTCGTAGTGTGGACATCCAACCCGGCGATGTCGCTGCTTTCTCGAAGTCGAACAAGCCGGTGTCAAAGATGTTATCTAGCGACACCTTGCCGAAGGTCGAGCGCACGACGCGGGCGGACGGGTTCAATCGTTTCAGCGTCGCCTCAAGCCGTGCCAGTTCCGCTTCCGGGACCACGTCGCACTTGTTGAGTACCAGCACGTTAGCGAACTCCACCTGGTCGGCTAAAAGGTCGGCGATGGTGCGTTCGTCCTCCAGTGTCATCTCCATGCCCCGGTCGGCAAGGAGTTCGCCGCCTTTGAAATCGTCCACGAAACGCTTCGCGTCCACCACGGTCGCCATTGTATCAAGACAGGCGAACCGCGAAAGGGCGTTACCGTCGCCGTCCTCGAATAGGAAGGTTTCGGCAACCGGCATCGGCTCGGAGATGCCTGTTGACTCGATGAGAAGATAGTCGAACCGCCCCTCTTTGGCGAGCTTGGCGACTTCGAGCAGGAGGTCTTCGCGGAGGGTGTAACAGATGCAACCGTTCTGCATCTGCACAAGTTTCTCTTCGGTACGGATC
>JACMIS010000764.1 GCA_014381035.1 Armatimonadota bacterium | reverse complement strand
CAGAAACGACGTGGAAAGCGATCCCACGTCGTTTCTGCTATGTACGTTTCGTATAGGTTTAACGATTGGGAACAGACGGTACATATACAGCGTTGCGGATAACAATGGCGCAATGCCGCCGCAAAATACATTCTAGACTCGATGAAACACTTTCTCGCAAAAGGAAACCAGAAACCAATGAAACGATTTTCTACCGCCGTCGCGCTTTGCGCCATAGTTGCTCTTTCCGGCTCGGCGTTCGCGCAGGATTCGGCAATGAGAGCGGGTACGATGAACAATGGTGGCATGTCAAATAACAGAACCACGAACATGGACGGTGGCATGTCGCGCACGGATCAGATGAAGGCGCGTTGGGCGTTCTACAACGCCGACCAACGCGAAGTGAACCGCTTCAAAGCGAAAGGCTACTCCGAAGCGGACTTCAAAGCCATCGCCAACATCGCCCTTCAAACGGGTCTGGACACCGATTATGTCAGCCGTCAGGTCAAAGAAGTGGGGCGTCCGCTGAGTTTCGTCGCCGCGATGTACTCGGTCCCGACAACCTCGCTGAGCGCGGATATTCCCGGCTTCAACGCCGCGCCCGGTAGCGTCACCGCGACCGGGATGATAGTGGATAAGCCGATGGGTGGCGGTCCCGCTATGGGTGGTTCAAGCACCGGTATGACGGCTGGCACCGTGGTTGACGTTGCCATGTCTGACCCGCAGTTCTCCACGCTCGTCGCCGCGATCAAGGCAGCCGGGCTGGTAGACACGCTTAAGGGGGCGGGACCGTTCACGGTATTCGCGCCGACCAACGAAGCATTTGCCAAACTCCCCGCCGGTGCGCTGGAAGATCTCCTGAAGCCGGAGAACAAGGAAAAGTTAGTGGGCATTCTGACATATCACGTCATCCCCGGCAAAATCAAAGCCGCCGACGTTATGGGAATGAGCAATCCGTCCATGCCGACCACGGTCAATGGCAAGCAACTGAATGTCAAAACGACTGCCCCGGTAATGGTGAACAGCTCTAACGTCATCAAAACCGACATCGAAGCGTCGAACGGTGTGATCCACGTGATCGACGCCGTGCTGATGCCGGATACCGCCGCGACCGGTTCGTCTTCGTTGCCGGAAGCGAGCCCGGCTCCGGCACCGACTACGCCGTCTACACCGTCCGAGCCAACCGCTCCGACTAGCCCGGCAGAACCGACGACTCCGACAACCCCCAGCACTCCATAGAGTGTGCATCGGGTGTCGCCCGTCGATAGAGCGGGCGAGTCAGGTATGATAAGTGGGTGGGACAAATTAATGTCTCACCCACTTATTTTTGTTTGAGGAGTCGAAGACGTTATGATAATCGAAAACAATGCGGAGCACGCAGGGGTGGTGACGTTCAAAGGTGCGCCAATGACACTGGTGGGACCGGCACTTGTCATCGGTGATGTGGCACCGGAGGAAACTCTTACCGGAGCAGGCATGAACCCCGTGATGCCCCTTGCGGAGTCGGAAGGTACAGCGCGACTTTTTGTCGTCGTGCCGTCCGTGGATACCTCGGTATGCTCCCTTGAATCGAAGCGGTTCAGTGAAGAACTGAAGTCATTTTCCGGGGACGCCGCCGTTCGCGTGTATGTCGTATCCGCTGATCTGCCGTTTGCGCAGAAGCGTTGGTGTGGTGCCGAGGGTGTGGACAATCTGACGATGCTTTCGGACTACAAGGGCTTGGCATGGGGGGCAGCGTGGGGCGTGATCCTCAAAGAGTTGCAATTACTCGCTCGTGCCGTATTCGTGGTTGGGAAAGACGGGCGCATCGCCTACAAAGAGATTGTAGGGGAAGTCGCCTCGGAACCGGATTATAAAAAGGCGATGGAGGCACTGAAAACGGCGTCAGTCTAACGCCGACTTTTACGCCCCGTCGAACCTGATGCCACTCCGAGCAAGTATAAACCCTCACCGATAAGATGGATGATTGCTTCAAAAATGTCGGTGAGGGTTTCGAACATCGGTTATGCGTTGACCGCCTGCGCGGCGACTGTCTCGGTCGCCCGCTCGACAAGTATCCGCCCTTCCTCGACGTGAGTGACTAGAATCGCTTCACCCGCGTCCAGAAAATCGCCTTCGGTGATCACGTCGAAATGGGTTCCGGCTATCTCCGCGACCCCTGACGGTCGGAGCGGTGTCATTACCGTCCCGGACTGTCCGATAAGGAACATCGGGTTCTGATGCGCGGCGGCGGCGAACCCTATCGCGGATTGCTGGCGCATTTGCTGGCTGATCTGTTTCCAGAGCGGCGACTTCGGTAGATAGGCGAAAAACGCCACGAGTGTTACCACCGTCAGCACCGAGGCGACCGGAAGCGCAAGCGCGGCATGGTTACTTCCCCCTAGTGCCCAGAACATACCGAGGAAAAGAAGCAACAAGCCTCCCACCGCCGCCACCCCCTGACCGGGGAAGACATGGGTTTCCAACAGGAGCAGACCGACTCCGGCAAGCATCAGCACGATCCCGATCCACCCGCCGGTACCCTCGGTGACATGCGCGGCGAACACCGTCCCGACCGCGATCACCCCCATGGTCCCCATCCACTCCCACGTTTTCGGCGTCAGAAGATCCAGGAACAACAAAAGGCACCCCGCGACCAGAAGCAGGATCGTCGCCCAGGGAGCGATGATCACATGCGCGGTCAAAGACCACCAGCTGCTTGCGGCAGGGGACTGCGCCGCGCCCTGTGCCAGTGCGGATGTGCCTGCCGCAAGCAGTAATGCCAGAGTGCCACCGATTCGCCGTACCATCGGTGTGCGTTACCCTTCTTCCGCCGTTTGGAACGGGTCGGAGATCAGATATTTTTGCATACGCCGCTCCGTATTGAAGGCGACGGCTTGCGTAAACCAGATCGCGCCTACGGCGACATTATTGATCAGCCGCACGACACGTAACTTCAGGCGTGGAAAAAAGCCCAGCCGTTGCTCCGCGACTACCTCCTGCACTTTCGGCGCAAGTTCTTGCCAGATGTCGAGCACCGGCTCACGGTTCGGCACCCGCTCGTGCAGGAACGTGAGCATGGTTT
>JACMIS010000763.1 GCA_014381035.1 Armatimonadota bacterium | reverse complement strand
TAATAAGAACAAAAGAATAAAGAAAGAATTCATGTGCAACGTGGCTATTACGCGACGTGTCGAAGTGGCACAGCAAGGACAACGAAATGGCGATAATGACCGGGCTATCCGGCAATGAAATGTTTTGTTTGCATCAAAAAGGGTTCGAGGCGGGCGAATTAGTGATTGGTAACAGCGTCTACTCGATGGGGTTTGTCGGAAGCCTCGGGGCAGGGCTACGCACCATCGCGGGCGGCGAGGTCGAACAGGTCACACAGATCATCCGTGACGGGCGCGAGAACGCCTTCGAGCGAATGGTCAAGGAAGCGGAAAGTAGCGGCGCGGGCGGCATCACCGGGGTTTCGAGTGAATTGATCTGGCAGGGAAGCAACGTCGAATTCCTGTCTATTGGGTCGGGCATTCACCACGAAGGAAAGAACGTAGAAAAACTCACCTTTTCGTCGTCCGCGAACGGTCAAGAGCTGTACTGCCAGTTGGACGCCGGTTTCATGCCGCTCCGGTTTGTGTTTGGTAACGTCGCCTATTCTATTGGGATGGGTGGGGGGATCGTTGGCGGGTTCCGTTCTCTGGCGCGGGGCGAGGTCAAGGAGTTTTCCGACGTGTTCAACGAGACGCGGCATCGGGCACTGTTCCGCATCACGGAAGAGGCGCGGCAGGCGGGCGCGAACGCCGTGCTGGGCATTCAGACGACGATCTTGCCGGTAGCGGGGATGCAGGAGATGGTAATGATCGGCACGGCATCGCGCCATAACAGTCTGCCCGAAGAGTGCGCGACGCACCCGATTACGAGCGACCTGACCAACGAAGAAATGTGGAACATCGTGCATATGGGCTACATGCCGGTCCAGATGGTCCTCGGAGTATCGGTTTACTCGCTCGGTTTCGTCGGCGGTCTGACCTCGGCGTTTCAGTCGTTCGTGCGCGGCGAGATCAAGCAACTCAGTAGCCTGATCTACGAAGCCCGCGACAACGCCCTGCGCCGTATCCGAGCGGACGCCGAACTGGTCGGTGCGGACGACGTGGTCGGAATCAAGACGTATGTGTACGACCTTGGGAGCGGTCTGATCGAGTTCATGGCTATCGGCACGGCGGTAAAAAAGATGCCCGGTGTCCGCACGCTAACCCCGACACTACCCGCGCAAGCCGTGATCAAGGACAAGGACACGTTCTACAACAAAGCCGACACGATGCGCGGCGCGAACCTGAACGAGGCGAATACGTAGGACATGGTGTCTGTGGTCGGGGCACCCTCGATTACGGGCGGCAACAAATGCCCACGGGCAGTGACGCTCAGGATAAGAAATTTCTCAGGCGCGTCTTAATCGGTTCACAGCCACGGCTTGTACCATCGGATTGTGAAATTCCCACACGATGTTTGCGACGGCGTTATCCGCGTTCTGCTTGCACCGTTGCGCGATTGTCGGATCGGAAACGGAATGGCGGTGCGCCCATGACAGAGCGACCTTCTTTGGTCTATTCCGGGCGGCGATGGATCGCGGGTTTGGTCGGACGGGTGACCGTCGCCGGGATCGCCGCGATTGTCGCGCTGTTTCTATTCTCCCGGTTCTCCGCCGAGTTCGGCGAGCAGGGCGGGAGACTGCCCCGCTTCGACCAGAACGTGCTCGATTACTTCCACCTTCACCGCGTCGGCTGGCTTTTCCAACTCGCTTACTCGGTGTCATGGTTGTTCCGCCCGTGGGGGCAGGTTGCCATGGTCCTGATCGGCGCGACCTGGTTTGCCTTGCAGGGTCGGCGCGATGCCACATTTTCGCTGGTGCTGGGGGCAGTAGGGGGCGGCGTGGTCATCGGTTCGTTGAAAGCGTTGTTCGGTCGCCCCCGATCGGAGGAGATCTTCGCGCCGCTCGGGTACTCGTTCCCGTCGGGGCACACCTTCATGGCGGTTACGATTCTGGGGATCGCAGGCTATTTCCTTGCGCGAGAGGTTCCGGCATCGCGTCGTGTGTGGGTCTGGTTTGTGAGTGGTCTGGGAATGTTCCTGGTGGGCTGGAGCCGCATGTATCTGGGTGAGCACTACCCGTCCGATGTGGGCGCGGGGTATACGGCGGCGTTCTGCTGGGTGTTCGTATGTCTGTTCGTGGCGAAGCATTTTGCCGAACCGAGAAGAAGCGCGGAAGGGGGCGCGTGATACCCGGACTCCCCAGCGCGTGTACAATATCCTATGAAACTCCTCGTCGTGGAAGATGACCCCGGACTCGCCAAACTGCTCCGCAAAGCGTTGTCGGAAGCCGGTTACAGCGTGCAGGTCGTGGGCGATGGCGCGGATGCTTACGTTTTGATTCGGAGCGAAACGTTCGACCTGCTTCTGCTGGACGTGATGTTACCCGGCATGGACGGCTTCACCCTGTGTCGTCGGGCACGGACAGCAAAAATCACCGCGCCGATCCTGCTGTTGACCGCCCGCGATGCCGTGAAAGACAAGGTGGAAGGCTTGGACGCGGGAGCGGACGATTATTTGGTCAAGCCGTTTCAGGTGGCGGAACTACTGGCGCGGGTGCGTGCCCTCCTCCGTCGCGGCGCGGGTGTCGCGGCTCCCGTGATCGTAGTCGGCGACCTCGCCCTTGATCCGGCGACCCGCGAAGCGCGGCGCGGCGAACGGCTTATCCGGCTTTCCGCGACCGAATACTCCTTACTCGAATACCTGATGCGCAACGCCGGGCGGGTGCTCACGCGGTCGCTGATTCTCGAACATGTCTGGCAGTACGATTTCGGCGGGTCCGACAACGTGCTGGATGTGTATATCGGGTACCTCCGGGGCAAGATCGACAAAGGCTTCGCTGACCCGCTGATTCGCACTGTGCGCGGCGTCGGCTTCGTGATCGAGAGCCGTAGCGGGGACGCGGCATGAACCGGACCGTACCGTTGCTCTCGTCGCTTCGGGCGCGGATGACGATGGGGTTCACGGCGTGGTTCACGCTGGTGGCGTCCCTCGCGTGGGTACTGTTTCTCTTTTGGTCACGCGACATGGCGCGTCGGGATGTGCAGGAGAGGGTGCATGCGGCAGCATGGCTGGTAGCGCACGAATGGGAGAATGACGCGGCGGCGCGACACGCGGCGAAAGCGATCAGCGAGGCGAAGGAAGACATGCGCCTCGATAACGTCGCCCTGTTCATCGTGGACGGTTCGGGGCGAGTGCTCGGCACAAATCGTATCTCCGCACTGACCCTCCCCGAGATGCGGCGTCACGGGTGGCTGATCGTCGAACAGCCCGCCCGGAACGCTACCATAATCGCCGGGATGGATTGGCAGGCGACCGAAGCGGTTCTCCATCGGCAAGCCCTGCTCGTCCTGCTGGCAATGTCGCTCGTGATCGGTGCCGGGGGAATAGCGACATGGTTTCTGGTCGGCAGGACACTCCGCCCTATCGGGGTGCTCGCCGAGGAAGCGAACTCGGCGTCCGCCGACCCGCTTCATGCGCGTTTGCGGGCACCATCGGGCGACACCGAAGTGCAACATCTGGTCGGAACCCTGAATGGCTTTCTGGAGCGGTTTCAAGAAAGCACCCGTGCCCGCGAGCAGTTTTACGCGGCGGCGGCGCACGAACTTCGAACCCCACTCGCGGTGCTGTCAGGGAGTATCGAACTCGCGCTGTCACGCCCCCGCGCCGCGCCGGATTACGCCGAAACGCTCCGCGATTTACAGCGCGAAACGAAACGGTTGATCGCCCTCGCGGAAGGCTTGTTGACCCTGAACCGATTGCAGACACTTTTCCCGGACGAAGAATCAGAAACCGTGGACATCACGGAGCAGAGCCAGCGCATTCTGGCGACTCTCCAACCAATCATCAAGGAGAGGGGGTTACGTCTGAGCGAGGATTGGGCGACCGAAGCCGCCGAAACGTTCGCCCCGCCGTCACATGTGGCGATGCTCTTACGGAATCTGATCGAAAATGCGGTGAAGTACGCCCCGGCGGGGGGAACGGTCCGTGTCCGCACGCTTCTCGAAAACGGCGGCATCCGTTTGACCGTGTATAACGAATACAAGGACGCCCACACCCTTCCCTTCGCCCGGATTTACGACCCCTTTTTCCGGGCGGACCCGTCACGCTCCGCTGAGACGGGGGGCAACGGGTTAGGACTGGCTATCTGTCGGCGACTCGCGGACGCGCACGGGTGGGAGTTGCGCCACGCGCCGGTCGAAAACGGCGTCGTCGTTGACGCCGATCTCCCGATTTCCAAGAACGGTTAGAACGCCTGACCGAGACCGAAGAAGAACAAACTGTCCTCTTTCGATTGGGCGTAGTCGAACGAGATGATCGTGGATTGATTCCACGCGAGCCGTCCCCCGACGCCGTACGACGAACGTATACGGTCGAAGTTCAGTGCCTGCCAGCGATCCCGGACCGTGCCCGCGTCCACGAACGGCGCGACGGAAAGCGCGAACCGTTGGCGCCCGATCAGCGTTTCGGCGAGCCGCACCCGCAGTTCCAGGTTGGCGAACCACATTGCCCGCGCCATAAACCGGTTGGAGCGGTAGCCGCGTAGCGACCGCGCCCCGCCGAGCGCGTTCACGCTCCCGTCCGGGCTCCACTGATCCTGGAATTCAAAGAAAGGCGCGTCCGACCCGAAGATGTTTCCCACTCCGACGCGCCCGGCAAGCACCGTGCGCTGTCCGAACGGCAACTTTTTAAAGCCTTTCGCCTGGATGAACAGTTTATCGAAATCATACGCCGAACCGATAGCCGAGTTCGACAGTTCGTTCGCGATCTCGAAGTACACGCCGCGCGTCGGGTCGGGCTCGAAGTCGCGGGTGTCATAAATCAGGGCTTGCTGAAGAATGGAGATGACTCCACCGTCTAACCCCGTTGCCCGCCCCGTAGCGGCGTCACGGGCGAGGAGCGATACGCCGTTCGGAGCCGTCGTTGCTGCGCCTGTTACCGGGTCAACAGCACTGGCATCGCGCCCTTGAAACGTTTTGTAATCGAGTCGCTGTATCTCGTAGCCGCCGAGGACTCGCCATCGCCCGTTTTTCCCCAGCGCGTAGTCGGCTTTAAGGTTCAGCATCAGTTCCGAATCCTCGAATCGGTTTGAAAGAGCGTCGGTGACGAACGCCGCCTCGCCCGGCCCGCCGGGGCGGAGTACTTTGCGTGCCGATTCGAAGTCGGAGAACTTCTCATAGGTCGGACCGCCCGCGGGGGTAGAAGGCAGCCGTAACGGTCCGAGTGTGTCTTCGGTGATACCGAAATACAGGTTCGTCGGGTCTCGCCGCACTTTGGCGTCCACTTTGATCCGCCAGCGCGAACCGTTGACGTAGGGAGCGTCGTAGGAAAGG